>DATIFD010000594.1:0-8326 GCA_035455385.1 Burkholderiaceae bacterium | reverse complement strand
CGGTTGCCCATGCCGAGACCGAGATGGGTGCGATCGACATCCTGGTCAACAACGCCGGCGTCAGCGTCACCAGCAAGCTGCTCGATATCGGCCCGGAGGACTACGACTACGTCTTCAACACCAACACGCGCGGTGCGTTCTTCGTCGCGCAGGAGGTGGCGCGGCGAATGATCGCGCGGGCGCGCGGCGCCGCACCCGGCACCTTCACCGGCGGGCGCATCGTCAACATCGCGTCGATGGCGGGGCTGCGCGTGCTGGGCCAGCTCGGCGTCTACAGCATGAGCAAGGCGGCCGTGATCCACATGACCCGTGCGATGGCGCTCGAGTGGGGCCGCTACGGCATCAACACCAACGCGCTGTGTCCCGGCTACATCGACACCGAGATCAACCACCTCTACTGGCAGACCGAGGGCGGCCAGAAGCTGATGCAGATGATGCCGCGCCGCCGCGTCGGCGCGCCACAGGACCTCGACACCGCGTTGATGATGCTGTGCGCCAACGAGAGCCATTTCATCAACGGCGCCGTGCTGGCGGCCGACGACGGCTTCGGCTTGTCATGACCCACCCCCGAAGCGGCCTGGCGGCCGCCTCCCCCTCGAGGGGGCAGCGCAAGCTCTCGTGACATGCCTTCCTCCAGTCGCCAACTCACGTTGATCGAAGCCCGCGTGCTCGGCGTGCTGGTGGAGAAGCAGGCCACCGTGCCCGACACCTATCCGCTGTCGCTCAACGCGCTGGTCGCCGGGTGCAACCAGAAGACCGCGCGCGATCCGGTGATGACGGTCGGCGACGCCGACGTGCTGCAGGCACTCGACACCCTGCGCGCCGATGCCCTGGTGGTGGAGTCGAGCGGGTCGCGCGTGTCACGCTACGAGCACAACCTGCCGCGCGCGTGGGGGCTGCCAGGCGCGGCCGTCGCCCTGCTGGCGGTGCTGATGCTGCGCGGCGCGCAGACGGCGGCCGAGCTGCGCGCCAACTGCGAGCGGCTGCATCGCTTTGCCGACATCTCGTCGGTGGAAGGCTTCCTCGACGAGCTGCAGGCCAAGTCGCCGCCGGTCGTGCGCAAGCTTGCGCGCGCGCCCGGCGAGCGCGAGGCGCGCTGGGTGCACCTGCTGTGCGGTGAGCCTCTGGTCGATGTGAGCGCAGTTCCCGAGCCGCTGAAGGACGATGTTCTGACGGCGGCGGAGCAGCTTGCCGCCATCAGGGCCGAGCAGGCGCGCCTGATGGCGCAGATGGAGGAGCTGCGCGCCATCGTCGCCCGGCTGAGCGCGGCGCAAGGGCAGGGCAAGGGCGGCTGAATGCGCTTCGAGTCGCCCAAGCACAAGAAGCTGGTATTCGAGTCGGTGATTCCGATCCGCTGGGGCGACATGGATGCGATGGGCCATGTCAACAACACCGTTTACTTCCGCTACATGGAGACCTCGCGCATCGACTGGTGTCGCAGCATCGGCTGCATGCCCGAGCAGTCGAAGCAGGGGCCGGTGATCGTCAATGCCTACTGCAGCTTCATCCAGCAGCTGCGCTACCCGGGCGACGTGCTGGTCAAGCACCACGTGACCCACGTCGGCCGCACCAGCTTCGACACCTTCATCACGATGGAGCGCGCAGATCACCCTGGCACCATCTGGGCCGAAGGCGGCGCACGCATGGTGTGGGTCGACTTCGTGACCAACCAGTCGCTGGCGCTGCCGGACTGGCTGCGCCAGAAGATCGTTTGAGCGCTGGTTCGATGCGTCGGATGTGCCTGTTTGCAGCGCACCCGCGGCCAGCGGGCTTGCAGGCCCGCTGGCGTTCGCCAGCCGTGAGACCGTCCGCAGGGACGGTCTCACGCGCGGGCTCACCCCGCCAGCAGCTTGTTCACCAGCTCCGGTGTCGTCACCGCGCCCACCTTGCGCATCAGGCGCGCGCGGTAGACGTCGACCGTGCGCGGGCTGATCGCGAGCTTCTTGCCGATCAGCTTGCTGGTGAGCCCCTCGATCAGCAGCGCCGCGATCTCGCGCTCGCGAGCCGTGAGGTCGAGCTTGAGCTTGCGCCGCGACGACAGGTCTTCGAACGCCCAGATGCCGGCCTCGTGCGGCTGGCGCGGATTGAGCGCGCGACCCGACACGCGACACCAGAACAGCTCGCCGGCGCGCGTGCCGGCGACGCGCTTCATCACGCGGTCGTCGGCGTACCAGCCGTGCTCGTCGAGGCTGGCGACGATGCGCTCGCCGGTGCGCTCGAATTCCTCGTGCGTCGGATACAGCACTTCGAACGAACGGCCCACCAGCTGCGGCCGCGACGCGCCGAACATCGACAGCACGCGCTCGTTGCAGTCGACGATCTGGCGCTGCCGCGACAGCACCAGGCCGATCGGCGCCAGCTCGAACGCCGTGCGGTAGTCGAGCGGGACCGCCGTCACAACAGCGCGTAGGTGGTGGTGGCGTGGGCGGCGAGCGAACCCTTCGGGTCGGCGATCTCGATCTCGCCGAACACCAGGTTCTTGCCCTTGCGCAGCACCCGCGCGGTGACGCGGGCGCTGCCGGCGTCGCCGGCGATCGGCCGCAGGAAGCTCGTCTGCAGCTGCACCGTGGTCATCGGCCTGAAGCCTTCGGTCAGCGTGCAGATCGCCAGCACCATCGCGGTGTCGGCGGCGGCCATCATCGTCTGGCCGCACAGCACGCCGCCGCCGTGCACGTGCGCAGGCGTGATGGGCAGCGCGAGCTCCACCTCGCCGGGCAGCGCATGGGTCAGCTGCAGGCCGATCGCGCGCACCCAGGCCGCGAAGGTGTCGCCCGCGAGCAGCGATTGCAGCGCGGGCAGGTCGATGTCGACATCGTCGAAGCCGGTGATCGTCATTAGGCAATTCTACGTAGCGACTACGTAATGTCTTAAGTAGTACGCTCTCTGGTTCGGACGAATCAGGGGACGAACCGGCATGAACAAGGTCTATCCGAGCGCGGCCGCCGCGCTCGACGGCATCGTGCGCGACGGCATGCTGATCGCGGTGGGCGGCTTCGGCCTGTGCGGCATCCCCGAGGCGTTGATCGATGCGCTGAAGGACAGCGGCGTCAAGGAGCTGACCGCGATATCCAACAACGCCGGCGTCGACGGTTTCGGCCTCGGCAAGCTGCTGGCCACGCGGCAGATCAGCAAGATGATCTCCAGCTACGTCGGCGAGAACAAGGAGTTCGAGCGCCAGTACCTGGCCGGCGAGCTCGAGCTCGAGTTCACGCCGCAGGGCACGCTGGCCGAGAAGCTGCGCGCCGGCGGCGCCGGCATCCCGGCGTTTTTCACGCGCACCGGCGTCGGCACCATCGTCGCCGAGGGCAAGGAGGTGCGCGAGTTCGACGGCCACCAATACGTGATGGAGCGTTCGCTGGTGCCCGAGCTGTCGCTGGTCAAGGCCTACCTCGCCGACCGGAGCGGCAACCTGCAGTTCCGCAAGACCGCGCGCAACTTCAACCCCAACGTGGCGATGGCGGGCAAGATCACGGTGGTCGAGGTGGAGAAGATCGTCGACACCGGCTCGATCGACCCCGACCAGGTGCACCTGCCGGGCATCTTCGTGCACCGCATCGTGCTCAACGCGAAGCCCGAGAAGCGCATCGAGCAACGCACGGTTCGTGCAAAGGCCTAGGAGAGCGATATGGCATGGACCCGCGATGAGATGGCCGCCCGCGCCGCCAAGGAGCTGCAGGACGGCTTCTACGTCAACCTCGGCATCGGCTTGCCGACGCTGGTGGCCAACCACGTGCCCAAGGGCATGGAGGTGTGGCTGCAGAGCGAGAACGGCCTGCTCGGCATCGGCCCGTTCCCGACCGAGGACGAGATCGACGCCGACCTGATCAACGCAGGCAAGCAGACGGTGACCACGCTGCCGGGGTCGAGCATCTTCAGCAGCGCCGACAGCTTCGGCATGATCCGCGGCGGCAAGATCAACCTGGCGATCCTGGGCGCGATGCAAGTCAGCGAGAAGGGCGACCTGGCCAACTGGATGATTCCCGGCAAGATGGTCAAGGGCATGGGCGGCGCGATGGACCTCGTGGCCGGCGTCAAGAGTGTCGTCGTGCTGATGGAACACGTGGCCACCAAGAAGGACGGCTCCGCCGACCTCAAGATCCTGCCCAAGTGCACGTTGCCGCTCACCGGTGTCGGCGTGGTCGACCGCATCATCACCGACCTGGCGGTGATCGACGTGACGCCGCATGGGCTCAAGGTGGTCGAGATGGCGCCCGGCGTCACCCGCGCGGAGTTGCAGGCCAAGACGGGCGTGGCGCTGCAGTAGCGCCGGCCATGCCGGCAGCGGCAGCGTCGCGGCTGGCGCGCGGTGTAGCCTCGCGCACGTGGCAACCGCTCGAGCCCTGATCCGCTGGCCGTTGCTCTGGCTGTGCGCGGCACTGGCCGCGTGCACGAGCACGCCGCCCGGCGACACCGCGTCGGCGCAGGCACCGGAAGCGCCATCGGGCGTCGAGGCCAAGCCGGTTTGGCATGGGCGGCGCTTTGCGGTGGCCGCGGCCAACCCGCTGGCCACCGAGGCCGGCTACCGCATCCTCGAGGCGGGTGGCTCGGCGATCGACGCCGCGGTCGCGGTGCAGATGGTGCTGGCGCTCGTCGAACCGCAGTCCAGCGGCATCGGCGGCGGCGCGTTCATCCTGCACTGGGACGGCCAGCGGGTCGATGCGTTCGACGGCCGCGAGACCGCCCCGGCCGAGGCCGACGAGCGCCTGTTCCTGCAGGGCGACGGCACGCCGATGCCGTTTGCCCAGGCGGTGGTGGGCGGACGGTCGGTCGGCGTGCCGGGCGCGGTGCGCGTGCTGGCGATGGCACATGCGCAATACGGCCGGCTGCCGTGGGCGCGCCTGTTCGAGCCCGCGATCGCGCTGGCCGAGCAGGGCTTTCCGGTCAGCCCGCGCATGCACGAACTGCTGCGCGTCGAGTCCTCGCTGCGGCTGCAGCCGAACGCCGCTGCGTTCTACTACGACGCCGACGGGCAGCCGTGGCCGGTCGGTCACCGGCTGAAGAACCCCGCGCTGGCCGCGGTGCTGCGCGCGATCGCGCAACGCGGCAGCGACGCGTTCTATCGCGGGCCAGTCGCGCACGATCTGGTGCGGCGCGTGCGCTCGGCCGACAACCCCGGTCGCATCAGCGAAGCGGACCTGGCGGCGTACCGGCCGAAGCAGCGCGACGCGCTGTGCGATGCCTGGAAGGCGTTCCGCGTCTGCGGCTTCCCACCGCCATCGTCGGGCCATCTCGCGATGCTGCAGATCCTGCGGCTGCTTGAGCTCGCGCCGCCAGCAGGCGCAGCGCTGCTCGACGGCGTGCCCAGCGCATCCTGGCTGCACGTCTACACCGAGGCGGCGCGGCTGGCATTCGCCGATCGCGACCTGTACGTGGCCGATCCCGAGTACGTTGCGCCACCCGGCGGCCGCTGGAGCAGCCTGCTCGACGAGCCGTACCTGCGCGAACGCGCCAAGCTGATCGGGCCAGCGAGCCTGCGCGTGGCGCCGGCGGGGAGGATCGGCCCGACGCGCGCCGTGTGGGCGCCGCAGGCCGAGCAACCCGAGCACGGCACCAGCCAGCTGTCGATCGTCGACGCGCAAGGCCACGCGCTGGCGATGACCACCACCATCGAGGCGATGTGGGGTTCGCGCCTGCTGGCCGACGGCGGCACGGGCCTGCCCGGCGGCTATCTGTTGAACAACCAGCTCACAGACTTCTCGTTTGCGCCGGTCGCGGCCGATGGACGGCCGATCGCCAACCGGGTGCAGCCCGGCAAGCGTCCGCGCTCGAGCATGACGCCGACGCTGGTGTTCGACCGCGGCAGCGGCCGATTGGTGCTCAGCGCCGGTTCACCCGGCGGCGCGCTGATCATCCACTACACCGCGAAGGCACTGATCGCCAGCCTCGACTGGGGGCTCGATGCGCAGCAGTCGGTGGCGCTGCCCAACTTCGGCAGCCTGAACGGCCCGACGCTGCTCGAGCGCGGGCGCTTTCCCGCCTCGACCATCGAAGCGTTGCAGGCCCGCGGCCACGACGTGAGGGAGATCGAGATGACCAGTGGACTGCAGCTGCTGCTGCGCACGCGCCAGGGCTGGTCCGGTGGTACCGACCCCCGGCGCGAGGGTGTCGTGCTCGGCCAGTAGGGCCGTCGGGTTCGCGCCAACCCGGCCCCGGCCCACGGGGTTGCCGCGCTGCGGCCGCCGCCGCACGATGGCGCCGCTTTCCGCGCCGCGCGATGTCGCACACCCCGCCACCCGCTCCGAGCCAGCCCGACGATCGTGCGCCGCTGACGCGCGAACAGCGCATGCAGCTGCTGCACGAGGAGCTGATCAAGCTGAACGCACAGCTCGAGTACCTGCGCCTGATGCTGAGGCTGCGCAGGCCCGACGGCTGATCGCGCCCGAGGTCTAGCGTGCCGCGCGGTGAGAGCGCATCGCGCGCGCGCATTCGCTGACCAGGCCGGGGCCCCGATAGATCAACCCGGTATAGACCTGCACCAGATCGGCACCGGCATCGAGCTTGGCGCAGGCATCGGCTCCCGACAGCACGCCGCCGACGCCGATGATCGGCACCCGGCGCCCGAGCTCGGCGCGCAGCACGCGGATCACGCGGTTGCTCGGCTCGAACACCGGTGCACCGGAAAGGCCCCCCGCCTCGTCGGCGTGCGGCAACCCCTGCACGGCGTCGCGTGTCACCGTGGTGTTGGTGGCGATGACGCCGTCGATGCCGTGGCGCTTGACGGTTGCGGCAATCAGGCGCACCTGCGAGTCGTCGAGGTCGGGCGCGATCTTGAGCATCAGCGGTACCCGGCGATGCTGCGCGCGCGCCAGCGCCTCGCGGCGCGACATCAGCGCCGACAGCAGCGCATCGAGCGCGGCATCGCCTTGCAGGCTGCGCAGGTTCTTGGTGTTCGGGCTCGAGATGTTGACGGTCACGTAGTCGGCGTGCGGATAGACGCCTTCGAGGCCGAGCAGGTAGTCGTCGGCCGCGCGCTCGATCGGCGTGGTGGCGTTCTTGCCGATGTTCAGACCCAGCACGCCGCCACGGGCGCGAAACGAGCGCGCACGCCGGACGTGGTCGACGAAGGCCGCCAGGCCGTCGTTGTTGAAGCCCATGCGGTTGATCAGCGCCTTTGCGCGCGGCAGCCTGAACAGCCGCGGCCTGGGGTTGCCGGGCTGCGGCTTCGGCGTCACGGTGCCGACCTCGACGAAGCCGAAGCCCATCGCGCCGAGGCCGTCGATGCAGCGACCGTTCTTGTCGAGCCCCGCGGCCAGCCCGATGCGGTTGGCAAACCTGAGGCCCGCCACCCCGACCGGATCGTCGACGCGCGGCTGCGCCCACAGGTGCTGCAGCGGCGTGCCTTGCAGCGCGGCGATCGCGTCGAGCGTGAGGTCGTGGGCGCGCTCGGCGTCGAGCCCGAAGAGGAAGGGGCGGGTCAGCGCATACGGGACGAGCGACATAATCGGCCCCCAAGTCTCGCATGCCTCGCCGATGACCCAAGACGAACTCAAGGCCCTCGTCGGCCGCGCGGCCCTCGACCATGTGGTGCCGGGCACCGTGGTCGGTGTGGGCACCGGCTCGACCGTGAATCACTTCATCGACGCGCTGGCGTCGATGCGATCGCAGATCGTCGGGGCGGTGTCGAGTTCCGAGCAGAGCACCGAGCGCTTGCGCGCGCGCGGCATCCGCGTGCTCGATGCGGCCGAGGTCGAGGGAATCCCGGTGTACATCGACGGTGCGGACGAGATCGACCCGCGCGGCCACATGATCAAGGGCGGCGGCGCGGCGCTGACGCGCGAGAAGATCGTGGCCGACCTGGCCGAGCGTTTCGTCTGCATTGCCGACGATTCCAAGCGCGTCGACGTGCTCGGGCGCTATCCGCTGCCGGTCGAGGTGATCCCGATGGCGGCCGCACAGGTGACGCGCCGGTTCGCGGCCGTGTACGGTGGCCAGGCGCGCCCGCGCGGCGGCGTGCGCACCGACAACGGCCAATGCATCCTCGACGTGCACGGGCTGCGCATCACCGATCCGCTGGCGATGGAGACCGAGGTCAACCAGTGGCCGGGCGTCGTGACCGTGGGCATCTTCGCGCGTCACAAGGCGAGCCTGTGCCTGCTCGGCACCGCGCAGGGCGTGGTGACGCTGCGCTACTGATCCGACGCGCGCAGCGCGCGGGCCGCGAAACGCGCGGCGTCCACCGCGTCGAGGAGCGTGCTGCCCAGCGGCAGCGGCGTGCCGGCGATCATCGCGGCGACCACCTCGCCGGCCAGCGAAGCCTGTGCCAGCCCGCGCGAGCCCAGCGCCGCCAGCACGTGCAGGCCCGGTCGACGCGCGACGAAGCGCGGCT
>DATIFD010000593.1:0-5596 GCA_035455385.1 Burkholderiaceae bacterium | reverse complement strand
TGGCCGCCGCGCGCGGCGTGCCGGTGCGCATCGTCAACATCCGCGCCCGCCGTCGCGTGCCGGGGCTGGCCGCGCAGCATGTCGCGGCGGTGCGCGCCGTGGCCGCGCTGTGCGATGCGCAATGCGATGGCGTCGACCTGCGCTCGACGTTGCTCACCTTTGCCCCGGGGCGACTGCACGGCGGCGATTTCGCGATCGACGTCGGCACCGCGGGCAGCATCACGCTGGTGCTGCAGGCGATGCTGCCGGCGGCGGTGGCCAGCGGCGAGCGCGTCGCGGTGACGATCCGCGGTGGCACCGACGTGCCCGCGGCGCCGCCGCTGGACTACACGCGCTGGGTGCTGCTGCCGCTGCTGGCGCGCCTGGGCGTGAGCGCCGAACTCGCCATCGCGCGGCGCGGCTACTACCCGAAGGGCGGCGGCGAGGTCACCTTCGTGCTGCAGCCGGTGTCGCGGCTGGCTGCGTTCAACGAGCCGATCCGCGGCGCACCGACGGCGATCGAGATTCGCAGCCACGTGACACGGCTCGCTCGCGAGATTGCGCTGCGCATGGAGAGGGCCGCGCGGGCCGAGCTCGCGCCCGCGTTGACGGTGGATGCGGCGATCGAAGTGTGCGACCCGTGGCTCGCGCTCGGCCCCGGCGGCTCGATCGTGCTGCGCGCTCTGGGCGCGGCGACGGTGCTGGGCAGTGCGCAGGTTGCCGAGCGCGGCGTCCGCGCCGAGCTGCTCGGCCAGACGGCGGCACGGGCATTGATTCGCGACGTGCACTGCGGCGCGACGCTGGATCTCCACGCCGCCGACCAGATGCTGGTGTTCCTGGCCATGGCGCGGGGCGGGTCGGTCTTTCGGGCCTCGAGCATCAGCTCGCATGCGGCCACGGCGATGTGGGTGCTGCAGCGGCTTGCGCCGGCGCGCTTCGAGGCGCAGCCGTCGGCGCAGGGCGTGCTCGTCCACGTGCGGCCTTGAAGTGCGGGACGCGCGGCAAGTCGCGGCTTGGCATCGTTGCGGCAGCAGCGCGGCCAGCCCTTGCGGCGGCGTCCGGGTGTGACGCCGCCGTGATGCGCGTCAAGGTCCGCGCGGCCGCGTCGCCTAGACTGTCGGCAGACCAGCCAGAACGGACACCATGGCCACTTCATCCAATGCGCCGCATCCGCAGGTCGGCGCGCCCGACCCCAATCGCGAAACCTCGCCGATCGTCGGCGAGGAAGACGAGGTCGAGGTCGAGCCCAACGCCAGGGGCGGCGCCTGCACCTTCAACGGCACCCGGTACCCGCTGGGCGCCTACGTGCTCAGCGGCACCGAGGTGCTGCGCTGCGAGCCACCGGGGGTGTGGGTGCGCGAAGGCGAACTGCGCCCCCACGGCACCGTGCTGGACTGACGAAGGTCTGCCCGTGACCCGTGCCGCGCTGCCCAACCGTCGCGGCGCGCTCGCCGCGGGGTTTGGTCTGACCGTCGGCCTGGTGCCGTCGTCGCCGGCGGCCGACGCAGTGGCGACGATCCGGCTCGCACCGCCCGTGCGCGGCGCTGCGCAATCGGTGTAGGCTGCGATGGCGGCGCGCCGCTCGGTCCGGCGCTACGCATCGCAGGCGCTGCCGCTGGAGCAGCTGTCGCAGCTGCTGTGGGCCGGGCAGGGCACTTCCGGCGATCAGGGCCTGCGCACCGTGCCGTCGGCCGGCGCGCTCTATCCGCTCGAGCTGCATCTGGTGGCACGGCGCGTGAGCACCCTGGCCGCTGGCATTTATCGCTACCTGCCGCCGGCGCACGCGATCGAAGCGGTCTTCGCCGGCGATCCAGGCGCCGAACTGGCCGCTGCGGCCGGCGGGCAGGCGATGGTCGGCGCTGCGCCGGTCGTGCTGGCCATCGTCGCGCGCCACGCGATCACCGCGGCCAAGTACGGCGCCAGGGCCGAGCGCTACGTCGCCATCGAGGCCGGTGCCGCGGCGCAGAACATCGCGCTGCAGGCGGTGTCGCTGGGACTCGGCACGGTGATCGTCGGTGCGTTCGACGACGATACGCTGACGCGCGTGCTGCGCCTGCCTGCGCAGGTGCGGCCGCTGGCGCTGATGCCGGTGGGTGTGCCCGCCTAGCGTTGCGCGCAGCGACCGGCGCGGGGGAGATGCGATGCGCCGTCTTGGGGCCGGCGCGATCGACCAGGACGAATACGAGAGCCTGCGCCAGCGCATCCTGAACCAACTAGCGGCCGCAGCCCAGGCATCGGCTGCGGTGGCCATGGCCGCCCGGTTTCGGGACGCCGCCCTCAGCGCGACGCCTCGTCGTGTACCGCGTTCAGCGGCGGTGCCACCTGCTCGAGCGGCTTGCCCTCGGCGTTGACCGCCCAACGCCAGGCCACTGCGGCGGCGCCGAGCACCAGCACCGCGCCGACCGCGTAACCGACGAAGACGTTCATGCGGCTGCCGGTCTCGATCAATGCCCCGAACAGCGCCGGCGCCGCGAAGCCGCCGATGCCGGTGCCCACTGCGTAGAAGATCGAGATCGCCAGCGAGCGCATTTCGAGCGGGAACACTTCGCTGACCGTCAGATAGGCCGAGCTCGCGGCCGCCGACGCGAGGAAGAACACCGCCGACCAGGCCAGCGTCTGCGTGGTGGCGTCGAGCATGCCGGCGACGAAGCCGACGCCGGTGAGCGCCAAGCCGACTCCAGACAGTGCATAGGTCGCGGCGATCATCCTGCGCCGGCCGATGCGATCGAACAGCGGCCCGAGCAGCAACGGCCCGAGCACGTTGCCCACCGCGAACGGCACGATGTACAGGCCGACCCGCGCGTCCGCGACGCCGTGAAAGCGCGTCAGCACCAGCGCATAGGTGAAGAAGATCGCGTTGTAGAAGAATGCCTGCGACACCATCAGTGCGAGCACGACCGCGCTGCGCGTGCGATAGCGGCGCGACAGCACGTGCCAGACCTCGGCCAGCGACGGCGGCGCGCGGTGCCGAAACCTCAGCGTGTCGCGCGCCGCGGGCAGCGGCTCGTGCGCCGGTGCCTGCGTTGCGCGCTCGATCTGCGCGACGATGCGTTCGGCCTCGTCGGCACGGCCGTGCGCGAGCAGCCAGCGCGGGCTCTCGGGCACGTGGCGCCGCACCAGCAGGATCGCGGCGGCGAGCGCGGCACCGAGCAGGAAGCCGGCGCGCCAGCCCCGCTGGGGACCCAGCACGCGCGCATCGAGCAGGGCCAGGCTGATCAGCGCGCCGATCGCCGCGCCGATCCAGAAGCTGCCGTTGATCGCGAGATTGACGCGGCCGCGCACGCGCGCCGGGATCAGTTCGTCGATCGCCGAGTTGATCGCCGCGTACTCGCCGCCGATGCCCAGACCGGTGAAGAACCGGCACCACGCGAACCACGCGAAGCCGGGCGAGAACGCGGTGGCGACGGTCGCACCCATGTAGACCGCAAGGGTCAGCAGGAACAGCCGCTTGCGCCCGAGGCGATCGGCCAGACGGCCGAACAGCAGTGCGCCGATCACCGCGCCGCCGACGTACAGCGAACCCGCGCCGCCGATCTGGGCCGCGCTCAGGCCCAGCGTGTCGGGCCGTTCGAGCACGCTGCCGATCGAGCCGACGATCGTCACCTCGAGGCCGTCGAGCACCCATGCGACGCCGAGCGCGAGCACCACGCGCCAGTGCCAGCGCGACCACGGCAGGCGGTCCAGGCGTGCCGGGATGTCGCTCGTCGTGGTGACCACACTCGGACCTGTCGCGGCAGCTCAATGGCCCCGATCGCCGCACGGCCATTGCCGGCCGCTGTCGATCGCTTCGTTCGCGCGCTGCAGCAACGGCGCCGCCCGGGGGGTCAGTACGTGGCGCGCCCGCCGGAGATGTCGAACACGGCGCCGGTGGAGAACGAGCAGTCCTGCGACGACAGCCAGCACACCATCGCGGCGAGCTCCTCGACGTGCAGGAAGCGGCCCATCGGAATCTTCGACAGCATGAAGTCGATGTGTTGTTGCGTCATGGTGTCGAACATCGCCGTCTTGGCCGCGGCCGGCGTCACGCAGTTGACCAGCACGCCGCTGCGCGCCAGCTCCTTGCCGAGCGACTTGGTCAGGCCGATCAACCCGGCCTTCGATGCGCTGTAGTGCGACGCGTTGGCGTTGCCCTCCTTGCCGGCAATCGACGCGATGTTGACGATGCGGCCGTAGCGACGCGCGATCATGTGCGGCACGACGGCGCGGCACACCAGATACGGCGCGATCAGGTTGACCTCGATCGTGCGCTTCCAGATCGCCGGCTCGAGCTCCCAGGTGGTGCCGTTGCCGCCGGTGATGCCGGCGTTGTTGACGAGGATGTCGATCTGTCCGTAGCGCTCGAGCGTGGCCTGGACGGCGCCGGCGACCGAGGTTTCGCTGGTCAGCTCGACCGCCGTGGTGGCGACGTTGCCGCGCGCGCTCAGCTCGGCCCGTGCCTGCTCCAGCCGCGCGCTGTCGATGTCCCACAGCGTCACCGAGGCGCCGGAATCGAGCATGCGCAGCGCGGTCGCGTAGCCGAGGCCCTGTGCGCCGCCGGTGATCACCGCGACGCGGTCGTGCAGGTCGATGCGGTTCATGTCGGCCTCCGCCGGGCAGGCTGCAGCAGGCCACAGCCCCCGCGGGGGGCGAGCAACAGGGTGAGCGTGCGGGTCATGCCTTCTCCTTCTTCTCGCGCGGGACGCGGCCCATCAGGTAGAACTCTTCGTTCGGGCGCAGGCTGATCACGTTGGCCATGCGGTTGGACAGGCCGAAGAACGCGCTGATGCCGGCGATGTCCCAGATGTCTTCGTCGTCGAAGCCGTGGCTGCGCAGGGCTTCGAAGTCGGCATCGCCGATCTCGTGCGACGCGCGGGTCACCTTGAGCGCGAAGTCGAGCATCGCCCGCTGCCGCGGCGTGATGTCGGCCTTGCGGTGGTTGACCGCGACCTGGTCGGCCAGCAGCGGCTTCTTCTCGTACACGCGCAGGATCGCGCCGTGCGCCACCACGCAGTACAGGCAGTGGTTGGCGCCCGAGGTGGCGACGATGATCATCTCGCGCTCGCCCTTGCTGAGGTGGCCGCCCTCCTTCAGCAGCAGCGCGTCGTGATAGGCGAGGAAGGCGCGCAGCTCGTCGGGCCGGTGCGCCAGCGCGAGGAACACGTTGGGCACGAAGCCGGCCTTCTCCTGCACCTGCACGATGCGCTCGCGCAGGTCGGCGGGCAGGTCTTTCAGGTCGGGCACCGGGTAGCGGCTGATCAGTGAGGTCATGCGGGGTCTCCTACAGAGGCGCCGCGGAACTGCAGCGCGTGCAAACGGGCATACAGGCCGCCGCGCGCCAGCAGCTCGGCGTGCGTGCCTTGCTCGACCACGCGGCCGGCGTCGATGGCCACCACGCGGTCGGCGTGTTCGATGGTCGACAGCCGGTGCGCGATGACCAGCGTGGTGCGGTCCTTCATCAGCACGTCGAGCGCGGACTGCACCGCACGCTCCGACTCGCTGTCGAGTGCCGAGGTGGCTTCGTCGAAGATCAGGATCGGCGCGTCCTTGTAGATCGCGCGGGCGATCGCGAGGCGCTGGCGCTGACCCACGGAGAGGCGCTCGGCGCCCTCGCCGACCGCGGTGTCGTAGCCCTGGGGCA
>DATIFD010000592.1:0-2532 GCA_035455385.1 Burkholderiaceae bacterium | reverse complement strand
AGCGCGATCTTCGGCCAGCGCGACTATGCGGCGGTGATGGCCGCGATGCGGCGCGAGCTCGCCGCCTGAACCGGGGAGAGCCTCGATGAACGCCACCGAACGCGACCTGCGCGTGCGCCTGGCCGCCTGCTACCGCGTCTTCGCGATGCTCGGCTGGGTCGAGATGATCTACAACCACATCACCGTGCGGCTGCCGGGCGCCGACGGTCAGTTCCTGATCAACCCGTTCGGGCTGCACTACAGCGAGGTCATCGCGTCGAACCTGGTGAAGATCGACACCGAAGGCCGCGTGATCGGTCAGTCGCGCTGGCCGGTCAACCCGGCGGGCTTCACGGTGCACTCGGCGATACACCGTGGCGTGCCCGACGCGCACTGCGTGATGCACACCCACACCACGGCCGGCTGCGCGGTGGCCGGTGCAAAGGCCGGGCTGTCGATGGACAACTTCTACTCGGCGCAGCTGCACGACCGCGTCGCCTGCCACGACTTCGAGGGCATCACGGTGCACGCCGACGAAGGGCCGCGGCTGCTGCGCTCGATCGGCAACAAGCCCGCGGTGATCCTGCGCAACCACGGCCTGCTGAGCTGGGGCCGCACGATCGAGCAGGCGTTCGTCGTGCTGTGGACGCTGCAGCGCGCCTGCGAGGTGCAGCTGGCCGGTGCCGCGCTGGGGCCGACGATCCCGATCCCAGAGGCGATCCAGCGCAAGTGCAGCGTCGACGCGCTGCAGTTCCACCCCGAGCACGGCGGCGGCCGCGACGTGTTCGACGCGATGGTGCGGCTGGTCGACCGCATCGACCCGTCGTACCGCGATTGATCGCGAGCGGCCGGCGCCGTCCCGCCCAAGCCGGCCGGCTCTCCTGTGGGAAGCGAGCGCAGCGAGCTATGGGCTTTGTTCTCTCGCTGATACACTGCCGCGCATGTTCGCTGCGCGCGCCCGCAACGCCGCCAGGTCGCTCGACCGGGGAGCATGGCCCTGGCGGGCCTGATCGCTTGCGCCTCTAGCCGGCCGCGCGCCGGCTGACCGACGGGTCCCTGGGGCCCGCCCATCCGATCCGCCGCAGCGCCCGCACGGGACGCGGCGCCATCGCAAGGAAGTCGCTGTGATCACCGAACTGGAATTCAAGAGCCTCGCGGCCGACGGCTACAACCGCATCCCGCTGATCGCCGAGGCGTTCGCCGACCTCGAGACACCGCTGTCGCTGTACCTCAAACTCGCCGGCGGGGGCAAACACAGCTTTCTGCTGGAATCGGTGGTGGGCGGCGAGCGCTTCGGCCGCTATTCGTTCATCGGCCTGCCGGCGCGCACGCTGCTGCGCACGCACGGCTGGCGCACCGAGGTCGTCACCGACGGCACGGTGGTCGAGACGCACGACGGCAACCCGCTGGAATTCATCGCCGAATACCAGGCGCGGTTCAAGGTGGCGCTGCGCCCCGGGCTGCCGCGCTTCTGCGGCGGGCTGGCCGGCTACTTCGGGTACGACACGGTGCGCTACATCGAGCCGCGGCTGGCCAAGACCCACAAGGACGGCGGGCTCGACACGCCCGACCTGCTGCTGCTGCACTGCGAAGAGCTGGCGGTGATCGACAACCTGTCGGGTCGGTTGTACCTGATCGTCTATGCCGACCCGTCGCTGCCCGAGGCCTACTTCACCGGCAAGCGCCGGCTGTCGGAGCTGGCCGACAAGCTGCGCTATTCGGTGACCGCGCCGCCGGTCAGGCGCGGCCCGTCGTACGCGGTCGAGCGCGAGTTCGCGAAGGACGACTACCTGGCCGCGGTGCTCAAGGCCAAGGAGTACATCGCCGCCGGCGACATGATGCAGGTGCAGGTGGGGCAGCGGCTGCGCAAGCGCTTCACCGAATCGCCGCTGTCGCTGTACCGTGCGCTGCGCTCGCTCAATCCGAGCCCGTACATGTACTTCTACGACATGGGGGCTTTTCATATCGTCGGCGCGTCGCCGGAGATCCTGGTGCGGCACGAGCACACGCCCGACGGCGACAAGATCACCATCCGCCCGCTGGCCGGCACCCGCCCCCGCGGCGCCACGCCGGAGCGCGACAAGGCCGTCGAGGCCGAGCTGCTGGCCGACCCGAAGGAGCGCGCCGAGCACCTGATGCTGATCGACCTGGCGCGCAACGACATCGGCCGCATCGCCAAGATCGGCAGCGTCAAGGTGACCGAGGCCTTCGTCGTGGAGCGCTACTCGCACGTGATGCACATCGTCAGCAACGTCGAGGGGCTGCTCGTCGACGGCATGACCAACATGGACGTGCTGAAGGCCACGTTCCCCGCCGGCACGTTGACCGGCGCGCCGAAGATCCGCGCGATGGAGATCATCGACGCCCTCGAGCCCGCCGCGCGTGGCCTCTACGGCGGCGCCCTGGGCTACCTCGACTGGAGCGGCAACCTCGACTTCTGCATCGCGATCCGCACCGTCGTGCTCGACGGCGCGCGCGCGACGCTCCAGGCCGGCGCCGGGATCGTGGCCGACTCCGAGCCGGACGCGGAGCTCCGGGAGACGGAGGCCAAGG
>DATIFD010000591.1:0-6097 GCA_035455385.1 Burkholderiaceae bacterium | reverse complement strand
GACTCCCCGCACGCGACCAGCAGCTGCTTGCCGTCGGGCGTCAGCTGCATGTGGCGCGGCCGCTTGCAGGTGGGCACGGTGCCGGTGATCGCGAGCGTCTTCAGGTCGATCACGGTCAGCGCGTTGTCCTTCTCGCTCGACACGAAGGCCACACCTTGCGCCAGCGCCGGTGGCGCGACCACGCAGCACAGCAGCGCGAGGCGGATGAGCGACGGCGGCATCAGGCGATCTCCTTCGTGTTCTCGGGGCTGCGCGCCGGGGCCGCGGTGGCGCGCAGGAAGGCGTCTTCGAGGGTGCCGCCTCCGAGCGCGCGGGCCACGCCGTCGGGCGTGCCCTCGGCGAGCAGCTTGCCCTTGTGCAGCACGAAGACGCGGTCGGCACCGGCGGCCTCCTCGACCAGGTGGGTTGCCCACAGCACGGCGGTGCCGCGCCCGGCCACGTCGGCGCGCACGGTGGCCAGCAGGTCGCGGCGCGACTTCGGATCGAGGCCGACGGTGGGCTCGTCCATCAGCAGCAGCGCGGGCCGGTGCAGCAGCGCGCGCACCAGCTCCACCTTGCGCCGGTTGCCGCCCGACAGTTCGCGCACCGGCCGCTCGAGATCGTCGCCGAGGCCTGCAGCCTGGCAGCCCTGCGCAATGCGCGCGCTGGCATCGGCTCGCGGCAGGCCGTGCAGGTCGGCATGAAACTGCAGGTTCGCGCGCACCGAAAGGTCGAGGTCGAGCGACATCTGCTGGAACACCACGCCGATGTGCCGCAACGCGCGCGTCGCCGCGTGCCGCATCGAATGGCCCGCGACGTCGATCTGCCCGCCGTCGGGCACGAACAGTCCGGTCAGCAGCTGGAACAGCGTCGACTTGCCGGCGCCATTGGGGCCGAGCAGTGCGGCGAAGGTGCCGGCGGGCAGCGCCAACGACACCGCGTCGAGCGCGACGCGCTGACCGTACTTCTTGGTCAGGCCGACCACGCGCAGCGGGGTCTCCGCCGTGTGCACGGTCGGTGTCATCGCGCCGCATCCAGCCGCGCCGCAGCGGCGCTTTCCCAGCGGCGCTGCGTCATGAGGGCTCGCGGTTCCAGCGCAGCTTGCGATAGATCGTGTTGCGGCTGATGCCGAGTCGGCGCGACGCCTCGGAGATGTTGCCCTGTGCCGCATCGACCGCGGCGACGATGGCCTCGAGCGTCAGCTCGTCGAGCGACTGCGCCGGCTTGTCGACGTCCGGCTCCGAGGCCGCGGCCGGCGCGGGCGCGAGCGCGTCCTCGACCACGTCCTCGCTCAGGTGCTCGCGCGTGACCTCGGGGCTGTGCGCGGTCAGCGCGACCGCCGTGCGCAGCACGTTGTGCAGCTGGCGCAGGTTGCCGGGCCAGCGGTGCGCGCGCAGCAGCGCCACCACTTCGTCGCTCAGCCGCAGGCCCCTGCCGGGCGCTTCGCGCTCGACGATGGCCAGCGCGAGCTCGAGCAGGTCGCTGCGCTCGCGCAGCGCAGGGGCACGCAGCGTCAGACCGTTCAAGCGATAGAAGAGGTCTTCGCGCAGGTGCGTGGCGTCGACCAGCGCGCGCAGCGGCTCGCGGCTGGCGCAGACCAGGCGCAGCTTCGGCGCGCCCGTACGGGACGCGCCGTCGCTGGTGCGCGCATCGAGCAGGCGCATCAGGCGCTGCTGGCTCGCCGCGGGCCGGTCGCCGATTTCGTCGAGGTACAGTGTGCCGGCGCCTTCATCGCCTAGCGGGCCGTCGAACACCGCCGATTCGATCGCCCCGGGTTGCAGACCAGCGCTCGAGAGCACGACGAACGGCCGGCCCGGTCTGGCCACCTGGTGCGCGGCGCGCGCCAGCCACTCCTTTCCGCTGCCCGTCTCGCCGACCAGCACGCTCGGAATCTGGTGGTCGAGCGCGCGGCTCAGGCGCTCGACCAGCGCTGCGGCCTGCGCATCCGCCGGCGGTGGCGGTGCCACCGGTTCGGTCGCGACATCGGCCTGCGCGGCCGCGCGCAGCGCGGGCGACACCACCGCGGCGCCAGGCACCTGCGCCGCAACCGCCTCGGCCAGGCTGCTCCAGACCGGCCAGTCGAAGCGCGCGTGCAGATGAAAGCGACGACCCTGCGCCGCGCGCACCGCCAGTGGCGTGGCCAGCGGCGAGCGGAAGCGGTCGACCAGCGTGCCCACGCTGGTGTCGAACAGGGTCTCGAGCGACTGCATGCGCAGCGTCGCGCCGCTCAGGCCCAGTTGCTCCAGCGCGCTGCGGTTGGCGCCGACGATGCGGCCGTCGGGACGCACGGCGATGATGCCTTCCATCAGCGTGCCGATGAAGTCGACGCGACCGTGGAAGTGCAGCCGCATCACGTTGCGCAGGTCGTCGGTCAGCCAGTGGTTCTCGATCATGCGCGCCGACATCTTGACCAGCGCCATCGTGTGCTGGTGGTAGCTGCGGTGGTCGCCCGAGACGTCGAGCACGCCGAGGATGTTGCCGCGCGGGTCGAGGATCGGCGCCGCCGAGCAGGTGAGAAAGTGGTTGGCGTGGAAGAAGTGCTCGTCGGCGTGCACGAGCGTGGGCACCTCGGTGATCAGCGCGGTGCCGACAGCATTGGTGCCCTTGTGCGCCTCGGACCAGATGGCGCCGGGCTGCAGCGCGATCTTCGACGCGCGCGCCAGGAAGTCGTCGTCGCCCACCGCGTGCACGATGGTGCCGGTGGCGTCGGTCAGCACCACCATGCTGTGCGTGTTGACGATCTGGTCGTACAGCAGCTCCATCACCGGCGCAGCGTGCTGGTGCAGCCGCAGGTTGCGCGAGCGCGCGATCTCGAGGTCGGCGCGGCCGAGCAGGCCGAGGTCGGGCCGCTCGATGCGCGACAGCCCGAGCGCGGCGCAGCGGTCGTGCGAGCGGTTGATGACGTCGACGTGCGCGGCGTCGAGGTTCAGCGCGCCCGCGATCGGGCGCGCGTAGCCGTCGTCGCGCCGGGCGATGCGGCCGCGGCCGGCAATGCCGGGCGTCGGGATGGCCATGGTTGTCTCCTGCGCGTCGTGGCCGGGGTCGGCACGATGCTGCCGTTGGGACAGCGATTGTGGCGCGGACTCAGAGGCCGAGCGCGCCCCGCTGGGTGCTGTCCCAATCTGATACAGCCCGCGGCGTCATCACAGGCGAGAGTGTCGCCAGAGCGCCAGTCGGCGCGTGCACGTCAGAAGGACCGACGTTGTCAATCCCCGGTAATCCCAGGGCGGTACCCGCCTTGCGGCGGGCATACGATCATCGAAAGAAAAATGAGAGGGCCCGCCGCCACCGACAACGCGGCCCGAGGCCCGCATCAGGGTTCGACTCAACGAGGAGACGAGGTTGAAGATCCGAAGCCATCTGTTGGGCGCGACGCTCGCGCTCATGGTCTGCGGCGCGCAGGCGCAGACCGACCGTGACCTGAAGGAGGACGGCAAGTCCACCAACAACGTGCTGACCTACGGCATGGGCTACAACAACCAGCGCTACAGCCCACTGTCGCAGATCAACACCAAGAACGTCGGCAAGCTCGTGCCGGTGTGGGCCTACAGCCTGAACAACACGCAAAGCCACGAGTCGCAGCCGATCGTCTACGACGGGGTGATGTACGTCACCACGCACGACGCGACGGTGGCGATCAACCCGTTGACGGGCAAGCAGATCTGGAAGACGCCGGTCGAGCTGCCGCAGGACGTATTCAAGTACGCTTGCTGCGGCATCCTGAACCGCGGTGCCGCCATCTATGAAGGGAAGGTCTACCGCACGACGCTCGACGCGCACGTGATCGCGCTCGACGCCAAGACCGGCAAGCAGCTGTGGAAGAGCAAGGCCGCCGACTACCAGGACGGCCAGGCCCAGACCGGCGCGCCGCTGGTCGTCAACGGCGTGGTGATGACGGGGATCGCCGGCGGCGAGTTCGGCACGCGCGGCTTCATCGACGGCTGGGACGCCAACGACGGCAAGAAGCTGTGGCGCCTGTACACGACGGCGGCGCCCGGCGAGAAGGGTGGCGACACCTGGCCCGGCGACACCGCGCAGAAAGGCGGCGCGCCGACCTGGCTGACCGGCACCTACGACCCCGACCTCGACCTCGTGTACTGGGGCACCGGCAACGGCGGTCCGTGGAACCCGCAGGTGCGCTTGGGCGACAACCTGTACGTCTGCTCGGTGCTCGCGTTCCGGCCGAAGACCGGCGAACTCGTGTGGCACTACCAGTTCAGCCCCAACGACCCGTACGACTACGACAGCACCGAAGTCGGCATGCTGGTCGACATGAAGATCAACGGCGCCACGCGCAAGGTGCTGGCGCAGGCCAACCGCAACGGCTTCTTCTACGTGCTCGACCGGACCAACGGCAAACTGCTGGCAGCCAATCCGTACGTGAAGGTCAACTGGGCCGACAAGATCGACATGGCCACGGGCCGTCCGGTGGAATCCGAGGCGACCAAGAAGGTGCGCAACGGTGAGGACGTCGAGATCTGGCCGTCGGTGCTCGGCGGCAAGAACTGGACCCCGATGTCGTGGAACCCTGCCACCGGCCTCGCGTACGCCAACACGCTGAACATGAGCTGGCCATACCAGATCGCCAAGCAGGATTACAAGCGCGGCGAGTGGTATCTCGGCATGAACATGCGCGGCGTGACGATGCCGAAGACCGAGCCGCACGGCTACCTGAGCGCGATCGACCCGATGACCGGCAAGAGCAAGTGGCAGATGCCGTGGCCCGGTCAGCCGAGCATGGCCGGCACGCTGTCGACCGCCGGCGGCCTGGTGTTCACCGGCGCAGCCACCGGCGAGTTCATGGCCGTCGACGCCGTCACCGGCAAGAAGCTGTGGCAGTTTCAGACCAGCTCGGGGATCATTGGCCTGCCGATCACCTGGGAGCAGAACGGCAAGCAGTACGTGACGGTCGTCTCCGGCGCCGGTGGCGTGTGGGCGTTGCTGGGTGACGAGCGCATGGCGGCCACGCCGGCCGGTGGCTCGGTCTGGACGTTCGCGCTGCAGCATTGATGCGGTGGTCCTGCAGTCTGCTGGGCGTGGCGGCCGCTCTGGCCGCCGCGCCCGCGGCGGCGGGCGACGCACCGCGTTTCAGCCCCGAAGACATTGCGAAGGGCCGCGAGCAGTACCAGCGCACCTGCGTGCACTGCCATGGCTTCAACATGGTCAACTCCGGCACCACGGTGTTCGACCTGCGCCGGTTCCCGCTCGATCAACCCGATCGCTTCCGGCAGTCGGTGATGCAGGGCAAGGGCGCGATGCCATCGTGGAAGGACACGCTCACGCCGGAGCAGATCGAGTGGCTGTGGGCCTATGTCGGCAGCCGCGGCGGCAAAGAACCATGATGGACCCCCCCCGAAGCGGCCTGTCGGCCGCCTCCCCCCAGGGGGCGACACCGACTGACCGGCCGAGCCGGATCCGTGGTGTCCGCTTGGGGATGCGCCGCTGGGGCGGCGCAAGTCTGCCCCGTGCGATAGCCTTGCTATCGGTCGCTGTCGTGTGCTGCGCGATGGCTCAGAGCGCGCCGTTGACGGTGTGCGTGGCCGAGGACAACGAGCCGCTGTCGTACGTGCGCGATCGCAAGCCGCGCGGCTTGGACGTGCGCATCGCGCAGGCGATTGCCGACGAGCTCGAGCGGCCGCTGAAGATCGTGCCGTTCGAGACCGAGTTCGAGAAGGAGAGCACACTCGCGCGCGAGGTCAACGCGCTGCTGTCTTCCAACGTCTGCGAGCTGGCCAGCGGCTTTCCGCTACTGAACGAGGACATCGGCACTGACCCGGGCAGCCCTGCACGCACGCCGGACTATCCCGGTGCCAAGCGCTTTCGCGAGCGGCCGTTCGTGCCGTTGCAGCCGCTCGTGGCCAGCCGGCCGTACCAGGGCATGGTGCTGGTGGCCGTGCTGCGGCGCGAGTCGGCGCGCAAGGTCGAGCGGCTGTCGGACCTGGTGGGTCTGCGCATCGGCAACGTCGCGGGCACGCTGTCGAGCGCACTGCTGGTGATGTACCGCAACGGCATGCTGAGGCGCGATCTGGTGTCGCTGCCGCAGCGCGGTGAATCGGTGTTCGAGCTGATGGTGGCCGACAAGCTCGATGCCGGCGTGGTCGCCGCGGGCTTGTACGAC
>DATIFD010000590.1:0-2072 GCA_035455385.1 Burkholderiaceae bacterium | reverse complement strand
GCCGAGACGCTGGCCAAGGCCGGCGCGATCGACCTGCTGGTCGACGACGAGGTGCAGGCCGTGCGCGAGGCGCGGCGCATCCTGGCCTGGCACCAGGGCGCGCTGCCCGATGCCGGCGCCGCCGACCAGGCCGCGCTGCGCGACGCGATTCCGCTCGGCCGCAACGCGGTGTTCGACCCGCGAACGATCGTTCAGACCATCGCCGACCGCGACAGCGTGATCGAGCTTCGCGCGCAGTACGGGCTGGGTGTCGTCACGGCGCTGGCGCGGCTGGGCGGCCATCCGGTGGCGATCGCAGCCACCAACCCGCGCCACCTGGCCGGCGCGCTCGACGTCGCCGGCTGCGACAAGCTCGCGCGCTTCATGCAGCTGGCCGATGCCGCGGGACATCCGCTGGTCACGCTGGTCGACACGCCGGGCTTCATGGTCGGGCCGGCGATCGAAGCGCAGGGCATGATGCGCCACGCCGGCCGCGTGTTCGTCACCGCCGCCGCGCTGCGCGTGCCGGTGGTCTCGGTGGTGCTGCGGCGCGGCTTCGGCCTCGGCGCGATGGCGTTCACCGCGGGCCACTTCCACGCGCCGGTGGCCACGGCGGCATGGCCGCAGGCCGAATTCGGCCCGATGGGGCTCGAGGGCGCGGTGCGGCTGGGCTTTCGCAAGGAGCTGGCCGCGGTTGAGGGCGCCGAGCGCGATGCATTGTTCGAGAGATTGCTCGGCGGCATGCGCGAACGCGGCCGTGCGCTCAACGTGGCCAGCCATCTCGAACTCGACGACGTGATCGACCCCGCGCAGACGCGCGACTGGCTGTTGCGCGTGCTGGCCTCCGCACGGCGCAGCCCGTTGCCGCCGCGGCGCGCCTTCGTCGACACCTGGTAGCAACGACGACCGAGGAGACACCGATGTTCCGTACCGCCATTGCCGGCAGCCTGCCCAAGCCGGGCTGGCTCGCCGAGACGCACAAGCTGTGGCCGCGCTGGGCCCACGAAGGCGACGCGCTGCGCGAGGCCAAGCTCGACGCCACGCTGATGTGGATCAAGGCGCAGGAGGACGCGGGCCTGAGCACGATCGGCGACGGCGAGCAGTCGCGCCAGCACTTCGTGCACGGCTTCCTCGAACGCGTCGAGGGCATCGACTTCGAGCACAAGGTCGAGATCGGCATCCGCAACGACCGCTACAAGGCGATGGTGCCGCAGGTGGTGGCGCCGCTGCGGCTCAAGGGCCGCGTGCACGACGTCGAGGCGCGCTTCCTGCGGCGCCACACCACGCGCAGGATCAAGTTCACGCTGCCCGGCCCGATGACGATCGTCGACACCGTCGCCGACCGCCACTACGGCGACCGGGTCGCGCTCGCGTTCGCTTTCGCCGAGTTGCTCAACCAGGAGGCGCGTGCGCTGCAGGCCGATGGCGTGGACATCGTCCAGTTCGACGAGCCGGCGTTCAACGTCTACCTCGACGAGGTCGGCACCTGGGGCGTGCGCGCGCTGGAGCGCGCCGCGCAAGGCCTGACCTGCACGACCGCCGTGCACATCTGCTACGGCTACGGCATCAAGGCCAATCTCGACTGGAAGAAGACGCTCGGCGACCAGTGGCGCCAGTACGAGAAGGTGTTCCCGGTGCTGGCCAGGAGCGCGATCGACCAGGTTTCGCTCGAATGCATCCATTCGCACGTGCCGCCGGACCTGATGTCGCTGCTGTCGGGCAAGGACGTGATGGTCGGCGTGATCGACGTCGCCAGCGACAAGGTGGAGAGCCCCGACACGGTCGCGCGGACGATCGCCGGGGCGCTGCGCTTCGTGCCGCGCGAACGTCTGATCGCCTGCACCAACTGCGGCATGGCGCCGATGGACCGCGCGGTCGCGCTGGCCAAGATCGAGGCGCTGGTCAAGGGCACGGCGCTGGCCGACGGCAAGCCATGACCGTGGGTGCACCGCGGCCGCTGCTGACGCCCGCGGCCGACGTGAACGACGTGCTCGTGCGCGACGGCCAGGCGGTGGTCGAGGCCGCCACGCTGGCCGCGCTCGTGGACGTGCGACTGGCCGACCTGCTGGCCTGGCGAGCGCGCTGGGACGACC
>DATIFD010000589.1:0-10677 GCA_035455385.1 Burkholderiaceae bacterium | reverse complement strand
CTTTTCCTTGGCGGGATGCTCCCTTACTACTTCGCGGCACTCTGCATGGAAGCGGTCGGTAAAGCCGGCGGCTCGGTCGTCGAGGAGGTTCGTCGCCAGTTCCGCGAGATCAAGGGCATCATGGAAGGCACCGCGAAGCCGGAGTACGGCAAGGCGGTCGACATGCTGACCGCGGCGGCGATCAAGGAGATGATGATCCCGTCGCTGCTGCCGGTGGTGGTGCCGATCCTGGTCGGATTGATCCTCGGTGCCGAGGCGCTCGGCGGCCTGCTGATGGGCACGATCGTGACGGGCCTGTTCGTCGCGATCAGCATGTGCACCGGCGGTGGCGCCTGGGACAACGCGAAGAAGTACATCGAAGACGGGCACCACGGCGGCAAGGGCAGCGACGCCCACAAGGCCGCGGTCACCGGCGACACGGTGGGCGACCCCTACAAGGACACCGCCGGCCCGGCCGTGAACCCGCTGATCAAGATCATCAACATCGTGGCGCTGCTGATCGTGCCGCTGCTGCCGGTGCCGGCTGGTTCGACGGCGGCGTCGCACGCCCAGCCGGCCGCGATGGCGCCGGCGACCCTGCCCGCGCAGGGTGCGGCGCCGGCGAGCCAGGCGGCCCCGGTCACGCCTGCCGAACCTGCGGCGTCGAAGTAGCGCCGTTCGGCGCAGAAAGGCCGGCCGCAAGGCCGGCCTTTCTCTTTGTCGGAAGCCGCCGCCTGGGTCGTGCCCGCTAGAAGACCTCGGGGACGAAGTGCTTCGAGAAGTCGGGTTCGCGATACTTGGTGTCGATCTTGCGATCGGGCAGCTTGACCTTCTCGCGCTTGGGCGCCTTGTACGGAATGCGCGACAGCAGGTGCGTGATGAGGTTGAGCCGGGCGCGCCTCTTGTCGTCCGAGCGCACCATGTGCCAGGGGGCGAAGGCGGTGCCGGTGGCGGCGATCATCTCGTCGCGCGCGCGCGTGTAGTCGTTACACTTGGTGTTCGACTTGATGTCCATCGGCGACAGCTTCCAGATCTTGCGGCCGTCGTCGATGCGCGACTTCAGCCGCCGCGTCTGCTCGTCGGGGCTGACCTCGAGCCAGTACTTCAGCAGGATGACGCCCGAGTCGACGATCGCCTTCTCCACCAGCGGCGCCATCAACAGAAACTTCTTGGCCTGGTCCTCGGTGCAAAAGCCCATCACGCGCTCGACGCCCGCCCGGTTGTACCAGCTGCGGTCGAAGATCACGACCTCGCCGGCGGCCGGCAGGTGCGGGATGTAGCGCTGTACGAACATCTGGCTCTTCTCGCGCTCGGTCGGCGTCGGCAGCGCGACCACGCGGAATACGCGCGGGCTGACGCGCTCGGTGATGGCCTTGATCGTGCCCCCCTTGCCCGCGCCGTCACGGCCTTCGAACAGGATGCAGACCTTGGCCCCGTGCTGCACGACCCATTGCTGCAGGTTGACCAGCTCGACGTGCAGGCGCTTCAGCTGCTTGTCGTATTCCTTCCCAGTTGGCGGTGCGGCAGTCCCGCTCTGTTTCGCCTTTCCGGCGGATTTTGCCTTTGATGCAGTGGTCTTCATTTGCTTCTCCGAGTTGTTGATTACCTCTCCGCAGGATCGCCAGAACTCATTCCGACTGCGTGCTCGCCGAAGCGATGCCGGACTCGTATGTCTGCACCGCCACGTCGAGGCTGAGGAACATGCGCTTGCGGCCCAGCGTCTCCCACAGGCTTGACCGCTCGACCACGGCCTTCATGTCGGGATTCATCGCCGACAACCAAAGCTCGATACCGTTCTCGCGCAGTCGCTGCTCGCCCTCGATCAGCATCTTCAACGCTGTGTACTCGATGTCGAGCACCGCCCGGCAATCGAGCACCACCACGCGCGGCCTGATTTGCTCGAC
The DNA here is from genome assembly GCA_035455385.1 of Burkholderiaceae bacterium. Lineage (GTDB taxonomy): Bacteria > Pseudomonadota > Gammaproteobacteria > Burkholderiales > Burkholderiaceae_C > JAEUPI01. The sequence continues at coordinate 8,794 of DATIFD010000589.1, read as the reverse complement.
GAGCTGCTGGATCTTCTCGCCGACGAGTTGCGCGTTGGCAAAGAACAGCCGCCCCTCGACCCGCACCAACAGCAACCCCTGCCAAGTTTGATCGTCGGGATGCTCGGGCGACAACCGGCGGTAGACATTGGCCTGTCGCTTGCGCCCCAATGCGTACACCGGTGGGCTGTAGGCCTGGTAGACCAGCGAGAGCAACGACGTCATCACCGCGATCAGAATGCCATCGAGCGTGCCGAGCAGGATCACGCCGACAAAGGCGATCACGGCCCAGCGAAACTCGACCCGCCGCACCTGGCGAATCGCGCGGAATTCGGCCGGCTGGATCAGCTCGATCGAATAGGCAATCACCACCGCTGCCAACGCGGCCTGCGGCATCAAAGCGATCAGTGGCGCCAGCAGAACCATCGTCGCGACCGCGACGGCAGCGGTCACCAGCGCCGCCAACTGGGTGCGCGCGCCGGCGCGACGGTTGACGTTAGTCTGTGAGGTCCCGCCACCGGCAGGCATCGCGCCGAGCACACTGCCGCCCATGTTGGCCAGACCAAGCGCCAGCAGTTCGCGGTTGGGGGCCAGCGGTGGCTCGCTCAGCGACTTGAACGCCCGCGCCGCCGCGACACTCTCGGTGAAACTCATCAACGCGATGCCCGCTGCCGCCGGCCACAGCGCCTGCACCAGCGCCAGATCAGGCCAAGTCCACTGCGGCAGTCCGCTGGGCACCTTGCCGACCGTCTCGACCCCCGCCGACGACAGACCGAGCAGGCTGACCGCCATGATCGAACCGGCGATCGCCAGCAGCGGCACCGGTGCCTTGGGCACGAGGCGCTCCATCGCAAAGATCGTGACGAAGAGCACGACGGCCAGGGCCAGAGTCGCCAGCGATGTCTGCGGCAAGTGCTCGGCAATCGACACGAGGTCGCGCAGAAAGCCTTCTTTGTGGATGTGAATGCCTAGCAGCTTGGGGAACTGATCCACCACGATGACCAGCCCGATGCCGGCCTTGAAGCCGATCAGCACCGGCTCCGAAATGAAGTTGGCCACGAAGCCCAGGCGCAGCACCGCCGCGAGGGCGAGCATCGCGCCCACCAGCAGGGCCAACGTGGCCCCGGCGGTGATCAGCGACACCGTGCCACCCTCGGGAGCTACCGCGCCAAGCACCGCCGCCGACAGAATGGCCAGTGTGGTGGTGGAGCTGACGCTCAAGGGGCGCGACGAGCCAAGCAGCGCATAGATCACCATCGGAACGAACGCGGTGTACAAGCCCACCTGCAGCGGCAGCCCGGCGACCGTGGCATAGGCCATCGCCTTGGGAATCACCACCGCAGCCGACGTCAGGCCGGCGACGATATCGTCGCCCAGCCATTCACCGCGATAGCGGCGTACCCACCAGCTCCCCAGCGTCACAGCAATGATCGGGGTGTCAGAGGCCATGCAGCACGTGTCGACTCGACGCCATCAAAGCGACCGCATCGCCTGCGCGACCAGGTCTTCCTTCGGCGGCAGCTCGTCGCGCGGGATGCGCACAAATACGATCGTCGCGCGCAAGCCATCGCCGATCGACAGTTCGGCCAGGTCGATCTCGTCGCTGTCCGTTGCGGACGCGTCGTCGACCTTCATGCCCATGCGGCTGACGCGCAGCTTCGTGCGTTCCAGCGTCACGTGAGCCTGCGGCTGCCCCAGCACGGCGTTGATGTGGTCGATGGTGCCATCGAGCGTCATGACGTTGCCGCGTGTCTCCGCATAGTCCTCGGCGGTGGTCTTCAGCTCGCGCTCGACGTCGCGGATCTGCTCCTCGATGGTCAGGCCTTCGCTCACCAGCGGCTGCATGCCGTCGCGCGCGGCGTGCAGCATGCGCAATCGCACACCGAGCTTGGCCTTGCGCATCTGCAGGTCCTGCACCTGCTGATCGATGCCGACGATGCGCTCGAGAATCAGCTGAGCCAGGCGCTGCATGATGCGCCGCCCCACTTCGAGCCTGGCCTGTGCGAGATCGGCCGCCGGCGCCAGCAAACGATGATCGCTGAAGCTCACCGTGGTCTGCACCACCTCTTGCCGCAGCACCTCGCCTTCGAGGCGTGGCGCCAGCACCTGCCGCTCCTTGTGCTGCATGCCCAGCAGCGCGTAGGCCTGCTCGCACGCGGAGTTGCCGTCGAAGAACTGGCGCAGCTCGTCGCAGCGGCCGATGCAGGTCGAGACGTCGGCGGCGGCCGCGAAGAACGCCCGCACGTGCGCATCGTCCGACCAGGCCTGCCGACTCAGCAGCATCGCCTCCTGCGGAAGGTGCTGGGCCAGCTCGCGCAGGTGCGCGATGGTGCCCCGCACGCCTGCGGCCAGTTTGTCGCGGTAACCTGACCGCAAGCGCACGCGCGGCTCGACGGTCTCGACGATCGCCTTCGTCAACTCGTCGACCAGTTCCCGATCGACGTCGGCGCCCTTCTGGCCCGCCGAACCGAACAGCACCGACACCACACGCTCGAACAACGACGCCATGTGCAACTCCTCCGCCGCGCGCAAGCCCCTGCAGAGCGACACGACCGATCCTAAGTGCAGGACGCGGCGGCGTCCGCGCAGGCACCTTCGCGGTTTGACATCGATCAAGCCGCGACGCCTGCCGACGCCATCGTAAGATCGCGCGCCACTACAGTGCCGCGAGTCTTCGAGCGAGGTGACCATGATGCATAGGATCGGACCGCTGGCGCGACGTTGCGCGAGGCCTGCTGCCCTGGCTGTGTGGACAGTGGCTGCTGTCACGACGGTTCTGCCGGCGTGCACCTACTACGTGCCCGCCACGCCGACCGTGGTGCCGGGTGCGCCGGCGAGCTTCGATCGCTCGTTCAGTGCCGCGGCGGGCGCCATGCGCGACCAAGGGCTTGCGATCACCAGCGAAGACCGCAACAGCGGCACCATCGTCGGCAAGGTCGGCAGCGGCACCGTGACCGCCAGCGTGCGCCAGCAGGCCGACGGCAGCGTGCGCGTGCAGTTCGACGCCACCGGCGTCAGCGATGCCGGGCTTATCAACCGCGTATCGAGCAGCTACGACCGCCGGATGGGGCGCTGATCGACACACCGTCGAGTTCGGCCGGCAGCTGGCTGCGCTGGCTGCCCGGCGTGGCCACCGCGAGGTCGTACCGGCGCGAGTGGCTGCGCGACGACCTCGCCGCCGGGCTCGTGCTCACCGCGATGCTGGTGCCGGTGGGCGTGGCCTACGCACAAGCCTCGGGCGTGCCGGGCATCTACGGGCTCTACGCCACGCTGGTGCCCCTGCTGGCCTACGCGCTGTTCGGGCCGAGTCGCATCCTCGTGCTGGGGCCGGACTCCGCGCTGGCCGCCGTGATCCTGGCGGTCGTGATGCCGCTGTCGGCCGGCGACCCGACGCGCGCGATCGTGCTGGCCAGCGCAATGGCGATCGTCTCCGGGCTGCTGTGCATCGCCGCCGGCGTCGCCCGCCTCGGATTCGTGACCGAGCTGCTGTCCAAGCCGATCCGCTATGGCTACATGAACGGCATCGCGCTGACGGTGCTGTTGAGCCAGCTGCCCAAGCTGCTCGGCTTCGCCGTGTCCGGCGAAGGGCCGCTGCGCCAGATCTGGGCGCTGGTCGATGGCGTGCTGGCCGGCAAGGCGAACCTCGTGTCCTGCGTCGTGGGCGGTGGCACGCTGCTCGCCATCCTGCTGCTGCAGCGCTGGCCGCGGGTGCCGGCGGTTCTCGTCGCCGTGGTAGCGGCCACCGCCGCCGTCGCCGGTTTCGATCTGGTGGCGCGCGGCAACCTCGCCGTGCTCGGTGAGCTGCCGCAGGGGCTGCCCGCGTTCTCGCTGCCCCTGATCAACACCACCGACTTCGTGCCGGTGCTGATGGGTGGTTTCGCGGTAGCCGTGGTGTCGTTTGCCGACACCAGCGTGCTGTCGCGTACCTATGCGGCGCGGCTGCGCGCGCCGGTCGATCCGAACCAGGAGATGGTCGGCCTCGGCGCGGCAAACCTTGCCGCGGGGTTCTTTCAGGGCATTCCGATTAGCAGCAGTTCCTCGCGCACGCCGGTGGCCGAGTCTGCCGGCGCGCGCACGCAGCTGACCGGTGTGATCGGTGCGCTGGCCATCGCAGCGCTGCTGGTGGCGGCACCGCCCTGGCTTGGGCAAGTGCCAGACACGGCGCTGGCGGCTGTGGTGATCGCCGCCGCGATCGGCCTCGTCGAGGTCAAGGACCTGAGCCGGATCTACCGCATCCAGCGCTGGGAGTTCTGGCTGTCGATGGTGTGCTTCGCCGGTGTGGTCACGTTCGGTGCCCTGCCCGGCATCGGCTTGGCGATCGTGATCGCGGTGATCGAGTTTCTGTGGGACGGCTGGCGCCCGCATTCGGCCGTGCTCGGCCGTGTCGAGCGCCTCAAGGGGTACCACGATGTGGCCCGCTACCCGCAGGCGAGCCAGATTCCGGGGCTGGTGCTGTTTCGCTGGGACGCCCCGCTGTTCTTCGCCAACGCGGAGCTGTTCAGCGAACGCGTGCGCGCCGTGGTGGCAAGTTCACCGACACCGGTGCAATGCGTGGTGGTCGCCGCCGAGCCGGTGACGAGCGTCGACGTCACCGCGGCCGACCTGCTCGAAGATCTGGTGCAATCGCTGCGCCGCGACGGCATCGATCTGTGGTTCGCCGAAATGAAGGATCCGGTCAAGGACAAGCTCAAGCGCTTCGGGCTGTTCTCCCGCCTCGGCGCCGGTGCCTTCCATCCGACGATCGGCGAGGCGGTGAAGGCCTACCTGCGCGGCCATCCCGTGCACTGGGTCGATTGGGAGGACGGGGCGCGCTGACCGTACAAATGAAGAGGCCCAGCGGCTGTACGACACCGGGCCTCCGCGTTCAATGGTCGGGGTGGCGGGATTCGAACTCGCGACCCCTTGCACCCCATGCAAGTGCGCTACCAGGCTGCGCTACACCCCGACGAGGCGTTGGATTATAGGGGCGCGCCGAGGGCGCCAGCCCCGGCCATCAACCGTCCAGCAGCCCGCGGATCGACAGCAGCTCGCTGCGCAGCTGTGTCATGTCGACTTCGCTGACGTCGGGCACCGTCAGGTCTTCGCCAGGCGATGGCGTGGCGGCGATCTCGCCGGCCGGCGGTGGATCGCTGTCTTCCAGCACCTCGGCCAGCGGCGCAACGTCTCCATTCGCGCGCGGCTGACGCGTCGCTGGGGTCTGTTCAGCCAGTCGGTTTCGCGCCCCGCTGATCGTGAAGCCCTGGTCGTACAGCAGCTCACGGATGCGCCGGATCAGCAGCACCTCGTGGTGCTGGTAGTACCGCCGGTTGCCGCGCCGCTTGACCGGCTTGAGCTGGGTGAACTCCTGTTCCCAGTACCTCAGGACGTAGGGCTTCACGCCGCACAAGACGCTGACCTCACCGATCGTGAAGTAGCGCTTGGCCGGGATTGCGGGGAGCCCATTCTCCATTGAAATCAATGAGGTGGCGGGGCAAAGCTAGACTTTACTCGAACTCTCCCTCGGCCGGCGTGTCGCCCTGCACGATTGACTTCAGCTTCTGGCTCGCGTGAAAGGTCACGACGTGGCGGGCCTTGATCGGGATGGCCTCGCCGGTGCGCGGGTTGCGGCCGGGCCGCGGCGCCTTGCGCCGGATGTTGAAGTTGCCGAATCCCGACAGCTTGACGTCCTGGCCCGCGACGAGCGTGGCATGCACCAGCTCGAAGAACGCCTCGACCATGTCCTTGGACTCGCGCTTGTTCAGGCCCAGTCGCTCGAACAGCAGCTCGGCCAGCTCGGCCTTGGTCAGGGTGGGCGTCTGCAGCGACGGCACGGCAACCGGTCGTGCATCCGCTTCTTGCTCGATCGTCATGGTTCCCTCGGAGACGCTGCGCCTGCGTTCAACTGCGCAGTCGGGCGCCAACCCGTTCGCGAGCCCGCTCGCGCGCCGCGGTCAGCGCGGCCTCGATCCGCTCGTCGGTCAGCGTGGCCGCATCGTCCATCAATTCCAGGCGGACGGCCATACTGTGTTCACCCGGCACCACATCGCTCTTGCCGCTCGGCCGGTACAGGTCGAACAGCGTGGCGCGCCGCACCAAGCCGCCGGGGTCGTCGACGAGGGCGGCCAGCAGCTGGTCGTGGCTGACGCGCTCGGACACGACGAAGGCCTGGTCGCGCAGCACGGGTTGGAAGCGCCCGATCGGCGCAAACGTGGGCAGCCGGCGCTGCTGCACCGCATCGGCGTCGAGCTCGAACAGCACCGGCGCATGCGGCAACTCGTAGGCCTGGCGCCAGCGCGGATGCAGCTCGCCGACGACGCCGATCGACCGGTCGTCCAGCCACAGCTCGGCGCTGCGCCCCGGATGCAGCGCCGGATGGCGCGCCGGCGCGCACCGCAGGGCGAGCGGCGCCAGCAGCACTTCGAGGTCGCCCTTGACGTCGAAGAAATCGACGCGGCGCGCCGCGCTGCCCCACTGGGTGGGTACGGCGTCGCCATAGGCCAGGCCGCCGATGCGCACCGGCTGCGCAACGCCAGTGACCGCGTGATCCCCGGCTGCGACCCCGGCATCGCGCCGGTAGATCCGCCCGACTTCGAACACGCGCACGCGGTCGACACGTTGCGCCAGGTTGCGACGAAGCGTCGAAACCAGGCTGCCGATCAGACTCGAGCGCATCACGGCCAGCGGCGCCGCGATCGGGTTGAGCACGCGGATCGGGTCGTCGTTGCCGGACAGCTCGTGCTCCCAGCGCGCCTCGACGAAGCTGTAGGAGATCGTCTCCTGGTAGCCCAGGCGCGCCAGGTCGCGCCGGACGGCGTACAGGCCTTTGTGCTCCTCGGGCTGCGGCGTCGGCCGCACGGGCGCCAGCGGGGGCATCGACGGCAGCTTGTCGTAGCCGATGACGCGCACCACCTCCTCGATCAGGTCTTCCTCGATCTGCAGGTCGAATCGCCATGGCGGGGGCGTCACGGTGATCCGCCCTTCGGCCACGCTGTGCTGCAGGCCCAGCCGCTCGAAAACGCCGGCGCAGTCGGCTTGGGTCACCGGCATGCCGATCACCTTGGTGGCCCGCGCCACGCGCAGAGCGACCGGCTTGCGCTGCGGCATGTTGGGCTGCTGGTCGTCGATCGGGCCGGCACGGCCTCCGCACACCGCCTGCACCAGCGCCGTGATGCGCTCGATGTGCTGCACGGTGGTCGACGGGTCGACGCCGCGCTCGAAGCGGTGCCCGGCGTCGGTGCTGAATGCGAAGCGTCGCGACCGGCCGGCCACGCTGTCGGGCCACCAGAACGCGGCTTCGACATACACATTGCGCGTGTCGTCGCTCACCGCGGTGGCGTCACCGCCCATGATGCCGGCCAGCGACTCGACCGAGCGGGCATCGGCGATCACGCCGACGTCGCCATCGAGCTCGATCGTCTGGCCGTTGAGGAGCTTGAGCGTTTCGCCGGCCCGGCCCCAGCGCACGACCAGCCGCTCGTGGATCTTGTCGAGGTCGAAGATGTGCGACGGTCGCCCGTACTCGAACATCACGTAGTTGGAGATGTCGACCAGCGCGTTGACCGGCCGCTGCCCACAGCGCTGCAGCCGCTGCACCATCCACGCCGGCGTCTTGGCGCGCGGATCGATGCCCCGCACGATGCGGCCGGAGAAGCGGCCGCACAGGTCGGTGGCCTCGATGTGCACGGGCAGCGTGTCGCCCAGCGTCACCGGCACCGGCGCGATGGCCGGGGTGCGCAACGGCGCGCCGGTGAGCGCGGCCACCTCGCGCGCGATGCCGTACACCGACAGGCAGTGGCCCAGGTTGGGCGTCAGCTTGAGCGTGAACAGCGTGTCGTCGAGCGCCAGCGCCCGGCGGATGTCGCTACCCACCGGCGTGTCGTCGGCCAGTTCGAGCAGGCCGGCATGGTCGTCGCTCAGGCCGAGCTCGCGTGCCGAACACAACATGCCGTGGCTCTCGACGCCACGCAGCTTGCCGACGCGAATGTCCAGGCGCTGGCCGTCGGCGCCCGGCGGCAGCGACGCGCCCACCAGCGCCAGCGGCGCCCGCAGGCCGACGCGCGCGTTCGGTGCGCCGCACACCACCAGCAGCGCGCCGTCGCGCGAATGCGCGCCGGCCTGCACGCGACACAGGCGCAGCTTGTCGGCGTTGGGATGCGGCTCGCACTCGACGATCTCGCCCACGACAACCCCGGAGAACGCTGGGGCTGCCGGTTGCAGGCTCTCGACCTCCATGCCCGACATCGTCAGCAGCTCGGCGAGCGCTTCGGTGGTCAGCGGCGGATCGCAGAATTCGCGCAGCCAGGATTCGGGGAATTGCATGCGCCTTCCCCTTACTGGAACTGCGACAGGAACCGCAGGTCGCCGTCGAAGAACAAGCGCAGATCGTCGATGCCGTAGCGCAGCATCGCCAGACGGTCGGGCCCCATGCCGAACGCGAATCCGATGTAGCGCTCGGGATCAAGCCCGAAGTTGCGCACCACGTTCGGATGGACCTGGCCCGCACCGGAGATCTCGAGCCAGCTGCCCTTCAGCGGCCCGCTGGCGAATGCGATGTCGATCTCGGCCGACGGTTCGGTGAACGGAAAGAACGAAGGCCTGAAGCGCAGCTGCAGGTCATCGCTCTCGAAGAACGCGCGACAGAAATCGGTGAACACGACCTTCAGATCCTTGAAGCTCACGTTCTCGCCGATCCACAGGCCCTCGCACTGGTGGAACATCGGCGAATGGGTCGCGTCGCTGTCGACGCGATACGTGCGCCCCGGCGCGATGACGCGGATCTCCGGCATCGGGTCGCCGCCCGCGTACCTGCGCGCGTGGACGCGCGAGTAGCGGACCT
>DATIFD010000588.1:0-4500 GCA_035455385.1 Burkholderiaceae bacterium | reverse complement strand
AGCAGCGCATCGCCGTCGACGGTGACGTCGCTGCCGTCGTGCAGCTGGACGCGCAACTGGCGCGGCGCGCCGGCGGCCTCGGCGCTGGCGGCCAGCTCCTGCAGCAGTGCGCGCAGCGCCACCGGCTCCACCTTCGGCAGGCGGCGTCGCTGCTCCAACGCGGCGAGCTCCATCATGCGGTCGACCAGCTCCTGGATGCGCTGCGTCTCGCGCTCGACGTTGGCGACGAAGCGCCGGCGGTCGGCCTCGGGCATGCCGGGCTCGCGCAGCAGCTCGGCCGCACCGCGGATCGCCGACAGCGGGCTCTTCAGCTCGTGCGTCAGCGTCTGCACGTAGTCGGCCACGTAGTGCCGGCCGGCGAGCGCGTCGCGCATCTCGTCGAAGGCCGCGCCGAGCGTGCCGAGCGCGCGCCGCCCGAGCTGCGGCAGGCTCAGCGTGCGCCGCCGGCGCACGTCGCGCACGGTGTCGCCGATCAGGCCGAACGGGCGCACCAGCCAGACCGCGACGATCACCGCCAGCAGCAGCACGGCCACGCCCGACGTGACGCCGACGACCACCGTCTTGCGCCGCGCCGCCGCGACGAACTGGCCGAAGCTCTGCGCCGGCTTGGCCACCGACACCGCGCCGACGATGCGCCCGTCGATGCGGATCGGCACCGCCACCACCATCACCGACGTGTTGGCGTCGCCGTCCATGTCGGTGCTGGTGCGCGCGCCGTACTGGCCGGCGAGCGCGAGCCTGATGTCGCGCCACTGCGAGAAGTCCTGTCCTTCGTGGCGGCCGAGCGAGTCGAACAGCACGATGCCGTGGGCGTCGACCACGGCGGCGCGCAGCTCGACGCTCTCCTTCCTGATGCCGAAGATGTTGGCGTCGAAGCGGCGCGCATAGAGGTCGCGGAACAGCGGCTCCAGCCACTGGGTGTCGAGCGGGAGGCCCGTGCCGCTGCGCTGCTCGATCTGCGCCGCCATCAGGTGCGCGGTCTCGACCAGCGACTCCTCGGCCGACTCGCGATAGCGCGGATCGATGTCGGCCAGCAGCCGCCACATCAACACGCCGACACCCAGCGCGTAGACCAGCAGGATGCCGACGAAGACGCGGGTGCGCGTGGTCACGGTATCGGTGTGCCGTTCACGACGGCAGCCGCTGTGGCAGATCCTCCGCCAGCGCATAGCCGACGCCGCGATGCGTGCGGATCGGCTCCAGCGTCGGCGCCACCGCCTTCAGCTTGGCGCGCACCGTCTTCACGTGTGCGTCGACGGTGCGGTCGAGGCTGTCGCTGCCGTCGTCCCACACCAGCCCGAGCAACGCGTCGCGCGTGTAGACGTGGCCCGGTCGCTGCACCAGCGCGCGCAGCAGGCCGAACTCGTAGCGCGACAGCTCGAGCGCGCGGCCGTAGAAGCGGATCTGCCGGCGGCCGTCGTCGACCTCGAACACCCGCGGCGCCTCCGCTGCGGGTGCGCTCGGCGCCGGCCGCGCCGCGCGTCGCAGCACGCTGCGCACGCGGGCCACCAGCTCGCGCGGCGAGAACGGCTTGGGCACGTAGTCGTCCGCACCCAGCTCGAGACCCACCACGCGGTCGATCTCGTCGCCGCGCGCGGTGAGAAACACCACCGGCACGTCGATGCGCTCGCGCATGCGCTTGAACAGCTCGAAGCCGCTCATGTCCGGCAGGCCGACGTCGAGGATCACCAGCGCCGGCGCACGCGCGGCGATCGCGGCCAGCGCCGCCTCGGCGCTGGCGCACCATGCAGGCTCGAAGCCGTCGGTGCGCAATGCGTACTGCAGCGTGTCGGCGATGCCGGGTTCGTCTTCGACGATCAGGATCAACGGCTTGCCCATCGGCGCCGGATGATAGGGCGCGCCGCCGATAATCGCCGCGATGAGCACGGCGCTGGCCAACGACGTCTTCCTGCGCGCCTGCCTGCGCGAGCCGACCGAGTACACGCCGGTGTGGCTGATGCGGCAGGCCGGGCGCTACCTGGCCGAGTACCGCGCCACGCGCGAGCGCGCGGGCAGTTTCATGGCGCTGGCCGGCAACCCGGCGTTCGCCACCGAGGTGACGCTGCAGCCGCTGGAGCGCTATGCGCTCGATGCCGCGATCCTGTTCTCCGACATCCTCACGGTGCCCGATGCGATGGGCCTCGGCCTGAGCTTCGAGACCGGTGAAGGGCCCCGCTTCGAGCGCCCGCTGCGCGACGAGGCGTCGATCCGCGCGCTGCAGGTGCCCGACATGGCGCGCCTGCGCTACGTGTTCGATGCCGTGTCGTCGATCCGGCGTGCGCTGGCCGGGCGCGTGCCGCTGATCGGCTTTGCCGGCAGCCCGTGGACGCTTGCGTGCTACATGGTCGAAGGCGCGGGGTCGGACGACTATCGCCAGGTCAAGACGCTGCTGTACGCGCGCCCCGACCTGCTGCACCGCGTGCTGGACGTCAATGCGCAGGCCGTGGCGGCCTACCTCAATGCGCAGATCGAGGCCGGCGCGCAGGCGGTGATGGTGTTCGATTCCTGGGGCGGCGTGCTGGCGCACGATTGCTTCGAGCCCTTCAGCCTGGCGTACACACGGCGGGTACTCGCCAACCTGCGGCGCGAGCACGACGGTCGCGTCGTGCCGCGCATCGTGTTCACCAAGGGCGGCGGCCAATGGCTCGAGGCGATCGCCTCCTGCGGCGCCGACGTGGTCGGCCTCGACTGGACCGTGCCGCTGGCGCAGGCACGGGGGCGCGTCGACGACGCGGTGGCGCTGCAGGGCAATCTGGATCCGGCCGTGTTGTTCGCGCCGCCGGACGTGGTGGCCGCGCAGGCCAAGGCAGTCATCGACGACTTCGGCAATCCGGCACGGCGGGATGGCCGCCAGGGCGGGCACGTGTTCAACCTCGGACACGGCATCAGTCAGTACACGCCGACCGAGCACGTGCACGCGCTGGTCGAGGCGGTGCACCATCACTCGCGCCAGCGGCGCGACGAAGGTTCCGGTGAACCGGCGCACCCCCCTAGAAAATAGGGCCGGCCAGGCGCCACTGTCCGTGGGGCCGTTCGATGGCGGTAAGTGAGCGCTCAGAACTTGACTTATCCCCACAAATCCGGTTCATGAAAATTCAATGAACAAGGCCTGACGGGGCTCGCCGGAGGTGACGGAATATCGTGTTAAGTGCTTGATTCGATTCATAAACCCGCTTCCCCCTGGTTGGCCTCACCGCCCCATCGAAGCCGTGCAGGATCAACGGCTTAGCGCATCCAACGCCAGCTTCCCCACAAAGTTGTCCACAGCCGGCAGCAAAACGCATAAAGCGCTTGTAGATCAGCAACTTAGCCTTGATCGTTCAGACAATGCTTTGCGAGTGGAACGGGGACGTCCCGGTGTGAGCGCGGCCTCCGTGCAGGTGGTGGTCGACGCGCCGCGCCACGCCGACCTGGCTGCGCTCGACTATCGCTGCGACGACCGCATCCAACCGGGCACGCTGGTGCGCGTGCCGCTCGGTCGGCGCGAGGTGGCCGGTATCGTCTGGCGCGACGCGGCGTCGGGCGCCGTGGGCACCGAACTGCGCGCGGTGGCCCAGCAGCTCGATGCCGTGGCCCCGTTGGGGCCACGCTGGATGGCGCTGGTCGAGTTCGCCGCCGCTTACTACCAGCGCTCGATCGGCGAGGTCGCACTGGCGGCGCTGCCGTCGGAGTTGCGTCGACTCGACGCGGCGAAGCTCGCGGCGCGCGTGCGCCGCGCGCAGCGGACCGCCGCGTCCGAGACGCCCGCTGCACCGCCGGACGACCCCGTGGCGCTGACCAGTGAGCAGGCCAGCGCGCTGCTGGCCATCGACGATGCGGCGCAACGACCTCGGGCGCCTCCGCTGCTGCTGCACGGCGTGACCGGCAGCGGCAAGACCGAGGTCTACCTGCGCGCCAGCGAGCACGCGCTGGCACGCGGCCGCCAAGTGCTGCTGCTGGTGCCCGAGATCAACCTGACGCCGCAGCTGCTGGCGCGCGTGGTCGGGCGGTTTCCGTCGCGGCGGGTGGCGGCGATGCACAGTGGCCTGACGCCCGCGCAGCGGCTGCAGGCCTGGCTGGCGGCGCACAGCGGCAGCGCCGACATCGTGCTCGGCACGCGACTGGCGGTGTTCGCGTCGTTGCCGCGACTGGGTTTGGTGGTGGTCGACGAGGAGCACGACGCGTCGTACAAGCAGCAGGAGGGCGCGCGCTACTCGGCGCGCGACTTGGCGGTCTACCGCGGCCACCTCGAGCACGTGCCGGTCGTGCTGGGCTCCGCGACACCGTCGCTCGAGACCTGGCAGCACGCGCGCTCGGGTCGCTACCAGCGCCTGCCCCTGGACCACCGCATCGGCGGCGCCGTGCTGCCGCGCGTGCGCCTGTTCGACATGGGCGCGCTGCCGCGTGCGGCGGGCCGCGCGACGCCGGCGCTGGCGCCGCCGGTGCTGGCTGCGCTGCGCGAGCGCATGCAGCGCGGCGAGCAGAGCCTGGTGTTCCTCAATCGGCGCGGCTATGCCCCGG
>DATIFD010000587.1:0-5644 GCA_035455385.1 Burkholderiaceae bacterium | reverse complement strand
GAGCTACATCCTGTACGGGGGGCTGTTCATCATGTCGGGTGCCTACGCGCTGTCGCGCAACGCGCACGTGCGCGGTGACGTGCTGTTCCGCCTGCTGCGCCCGCGCGTGCAGGCCGGCATCGAGCTGGTGCTGTACTTCATCTTCTTCTATCCCGGCGTCACCGCGCTGATCATCGCCGGCTACGGCTACGCGCACGACTCGTTCGGCTACCGCGAGGTCAGCGTCAACAGCCCGGTGGGCGTGCCGATCTGGCAGCTCAAGGCACTGATCCCGCTGGCCGGGCTGATGCTGTTCATCCAGGGCGTCGCTCAGGTGGTGCGCTGCATCCTGTGCCTGCGCGACGGCCATTGGCCGCAACAGCTGCACGACGTCGAGGAGCTCGAGAGCGTGCTGCAGGCGGCCCACAAGGAAGATGCGCCGGAGGCTGCGAAATGAGCAACCCGCAGCTCGCGCTCGTGATGCTGGGCGGGTTCATCTTCGTCATCCTGCTGGGCTTTCCGATCGCCTTCACGCTGATGGCGATGGGGGTGGCGTTCGGGTTCTACGCCTACTTCACGCCGGACCAGACGTTCTTCGACAACCGGGTGTTCTACCTGCTGTCGCAGAACACCTTCAGCATCATGAACAACGACGTGCTCACCGCGGTGCCGTTGTTCCTGTTCATGGGCTACATGATCGAGCGATCGAACATCCTCGATCGGCTGTTCCACAGCCTGCAGGTGGCGCTGCGGGCGATTCCCGGCGCGATGGCGGTGGCCGCGCTGGTCACCTGCGCGCTCTTTGCCACCGCCACCGGCATCGTCGGCGCGGTGGTCACGCTGATGGGCCTGCTGGCGTTCCCGGCGATGCTCAAGGCCGGCTACGACCAGAAGCTGGCCTCGGGCGTCATCTGCGCCGGCGGCACGCTCGGCATCCTGATCCCGCCGTCGATCATGCTGATCGTCTACGGCGCGACCTCGGCGGTGTCGGTGGTCAAGCTCTACGCGGCGGCCATCGTGCCGGGATTCATGCTGGCCGGGTTGTACGTCGTCTACGTGATCACGCGGGCGATGATCAACCCCAAGCTGGCGCCCAGGCTGCCGAAGGAGGAATCCGACGTCCCCTGGGGCAAGGTCGTGGTCATGCTGCTGCAGGCTTTCGTGCCGCTGGCGGTGCTGATCCTGTCGGTGCTCGGCGCCATCCTGTTCGGCCTGGCCACGCCGAGCGAAGCCGCCGCGATCGGTGCGTTGGGGGCGATGGTGCTGGCCATCGTCTACCGCGCGTTCACCTGGGAGCGCCTGAAGGAGGCCGTGTTCCTGACCGCGCGCACCTCGGCGATGGTGTGCTGGCTGTTCGTCGGGTCGTGGACGTTCTCGTCGATCTTCTCCTACCTTGGCGGCGAGGGGTTGATCAAGGACTTCGTGCTGTCGCTGAACCTGAACACGGTGACCTTCCTGCTGCTGTCGCAGCTGATCATCTTCCTGCTCGGCTGGCCGCTCGAGTGGAGCGAGATCATCATCATCTTCGTGCCGATCTTCCTGCCGCTGCTGCCGCACTTCAACGTCGACCCGATGTTCTTCGGCGTGCTGGTGGCGCTCAACTTGCAGACATCGTTCCTCACCCCCCCGATGGCGATGTCGGCCTACTACCTGAAGGGCATCGCGCCGAAGTTCGTGCTGCTGTGGACCATCTTCAAGGGCTGCTTCCCGTTCCTCGGCATGGTGTTCCTGGCGATGTTCCTGGTCTACGTGTTCCCGCAGCTGGTCTACTGGCTGCCCAACGTGTTCTACGGAAACTGAGGGCATGAGCGACCTGGCCGACGTCACCACGCTGACCGCTGCGCAGGCGCTTGCCGCCGTGGCCGAGGGCCGCATCACCGCGGAGGAACTGGTGCGGGGCTGCCTCGCCCGCATCCGCGCCGACGACGAACGCGTGCGCGCGTGGGCGTTCGTCGACGAGCAGCGTGCGCTCGACCAGGCCCGCAACGTCGACCGCGTGCGCCGGGAGGGCCACGCCACCGGACCGCTGCACGGCCTGCCGGTGGGCGTGAAGGACATCATCGACACCGCCGACATGCCCACCGAGGACGGCACCGTGCTGCACGCCGGCCGCCGGCCCGACTACGACGCCACGGTCGTGCAGCGGCTGCGCTCGGCCGGCGCGATCATCCTCGGCAAGACCGTCACCACCGAGTTGGCCACCTACTCGCCGGGCCCGACCTGCAACCCCGTGAACCCCGAGCACACGCCCGGCGGTTCGTCGAGCGGCTCGGCCGCCGCGGTGGCCGCACACATGGTGCCGGTGGCGCTGGGCACGCAGACCAACGGCAGCGTGATCCGTCCCGCCGCCTACTGCGGCGTATACGGCTTCAAGCCGACGTTCGGCCTGATTCCGCGCGACGGCATCCTCAAGCAGTCGCGCCCGCTCGATCAGGTGGGCGTATTCGCGCGCTCGGTCGAGGACCTGGCGCTGATCGCCGAGCCGCTGATCGGCCACGACGAGAGCGATCCGGACTCACGCATCCTCGCGCGACCGCGGCTGCGCGAGCTGACGATGCAGGAGCCGCCGTTCCCGCCGCTGTTCGCGTTCACGAAGACGCCGAACTGGGACGAGGCCGAAACGCAGATGCGCGAGGCATTCGACGAAGTGGCTGCCACGCTCGGCGAGCGGGCCGTGCCGTTCACGGTTCCCGAGGTGTTCCGCGACGCGTGGCAATGGCACCGCACGATCATGGAGGCCGACATCGCGCGCAACTACCGCCACGACTATGACCGGGGGCGCGACCGCATGAGCGAGTCGCTGCGCGAGATGATCGAGCGCGGGCGCGCGGTGCGGGCGGTCGACTACAACGACGCGGTCGAGCGCATCCAGGCCACGGCGTCGTCGTTCGACGAGTTGTTCGACCGCTGCGACGCGATCCTCACGGCAGCCACGGCCGGGCCGGCGCCGCGCGGTCTCGAATCGACGGGAAGCCCGGCGTTCTGCACCTTGTGGACGTATGCCGGCATGCCGGCCGTTGCGCTGCCGTTGCTGCGTGCCGACAATGGCCTGCCGATGGCCATCCAGCTGGTCGGGCGGCGCGGCGACGATGCACGGCTGCTGCGCACCGCGCGCTGGCTCGCGAACTGGGTGCGATCGCTCGAAAGCAGCACCGACTGAACCTTGGAGGCGAGATGGGCGCAAAGATCGTGAGAGCGGTATTGGGGCTGATCGCCGTGCTGATGGCGCTCGCGTTCTTCGCGGCACCGGCGCTCAAGCTGAAGGATCCGGCGATGATCATCGTGATCCTGATCGGCGTGGGTGCGATGGTCTACAACTTCATCGAGGTGGTTCGCGAGGGAGACAACGGCTAGGGCCCGCGTCATTCCCGCACGCCCTCCACCTGCACCAGCAGCCGCACCGTGTCCGACACGAACGGCAGGCTGTGCGTGATGCCCACCGAGCTGCGGTTGATATGGCCTTCGAACTCACCGCCGCACACCTCGCGGTTGAACAGCGGGCTGGTGTAGCAGTTGAAGCGCAGCGCGGTCAGCGTCAGCGGCTGGCTCACGCCGCGCAGCGTCAGCTCGCCGCGCAGCGCCGTCACGCGGCCGGCGCCATCGAACTCGACCCGCTCGGCCACCAGGTAGGCGCGCGGGTAGGCCTGCACGGCGAGCATGTCGCCCTCCTTCAGCCGCGCGTCGAGCACGGCCACGCCGGTGGACGCCAGCGACGGGTCGATCTCCACCTGCACGCGGCCGGTGCGCGCGGCGCGGTCGAGCACCGCCTCGCCGTTCAGCGGCCCGATGCGGCCACGGATGGTCGACGTGCCGAAGTGCTGCAGCTCGAAATGGACGAAGGTGTGCGTCGGGTCGAACCGGTAGCGCACCGGCTCGGCACGCGCCGTGGCGGCCAACGCCGTCAGTGCCAGGGCCAGCGCGCGGCCCGCACGCGCCGCCGCGCGCCGGCGCGGCGCGGTGCTCACGACGCGGGCAGGCCCGACAGCGCGATGCGAAACCGCACCTGCACCTCGTGAGCCACCAGGCCGGCATCGGCCCACTCGCCATCGCCGATGCGATAGTCGCTGCGCTTGACGACGAAGTTGCCCACCGCGGTGGCGCCGTCGGCGTTCTGCGTCAGCGTGACCGGCACGGTCAAGTCGCGCGTCACGCCCTTGAGCGTGAGCCAGCCGGCCACCTCGTAGCGGCCGGCGCCGATGGCGCGGATGCCGCCGGAGCGGAACTCCGCCTGCGGGAATTTCGCGGTGTCGAGCCACACCGCGCGCTGTGCCTCGGCCGTGACCTCGGATGCCGCGAACGACACGCTATCCATCCGGATGCGCAGCACGACGTGACCGGCCTCGGGATTGCGCGGGTCGAGTGCGACCTGCGCGTCCCAGCGCTGGAAGCGCCCTTCCACGGGCACGCCCATCTGCCGCGTCACGAACACCAGCTCGCTGGCCGCGGGGTCGACGGTCTGCGCCTGCGCGGCGCCCAGGTTGACGGCCAGGGCCAGCGCGGCAAACCAGGCGTGCGGGGTCTTGCTCATGGGTGTGGTTCCGATCCTGCACCGACCTACGAAGTTCAGCGGCCAAACGGATGCATCCGATGCAACAGTCCGTCGCGATCGTGCATGTGGTGTTTCAGTGCGGCGGCCACGTGCAGCAGCACCAGCAGCCCCAGCGTCAGTGCGGACATCCGGTGCACCGCCTTCAGCGCGTCGGCCCAGGCGCGGTCCACCGGCGCCCAGTCGGGCAGCGGCAACACGCCGAACCACACCACCGGAAATCCGGTGGCCGAGCTGTAGCCCCAGCCGGCCAGCGGCACGATGAAGAACAGCGCATACAGCGCCGCGTGCACCGCGTGCGCGGCTCGGCGCTGCCACGCCGGCATCGGCACATCGGGCGGCGGCGCGTGCGTCAGCCGCCACAGCAGGCGCAGCCCCGACAGCGCCAGGATCGTCACGCCGGCCCACTTGTGCCAGTTGAACAGCTGCAGCCGCAGCGGCGACAGCGGCAGGTCGTGCATGTACAACCCGAGCGCCAGGTTGAGCACGATCAGCAGCGCCAGCAGCCAGTGCGCGGCGATCGCCACCAGGTCGTAACGTGCCGCGCGCTCGACCGGGGCCGGCCCGGCGCGCGCCGTCATGCGGCCGGGCCGTCGAACAGCGGTGCTGCCGCGGCCGCGACCGCGGGGTCGTCCACGAGGCCGTGACGCAACGCGAAGTCCAGCGTCACCAGCGACGCATCGACGGTCATCGAGTCGGTGGCAGCCAGCGCCAGCGCCTGCGGCAGCGCGTGCAGCGCCAGCTCGGCGACCTCGCCGTCCTGGTTGCGCGGCGTCACGCTCGCCGGCAGCGCGAGGTCGTAGACGTGGATCCACTCGCGCTGCAGCCCTTCCGGAATGTCGCGCAGCAGGCGGATCACCCGCCCGCGTACCAGGCCCTGCAGCTGCGGCGGCACGAGGCCGGCTTCCTCCCACGCCTCGCGGATCACGGTGTCGCGCGGCGACTGGCCGGACGGCACGCCGCCGCCCACCAGGTTGTCGAGCTTGCCGGGGTCGGTGGCCTTGGTGTGCGACCGCCGCGCGATCCACAGCCGCGCCGGCCAGCCGCGGTCATCGGCCACGTAGCCGTTGCAGTGCGCGCCCAGGGTCAGCGAGCCCCAGAAGCGCGCGGCCGCACGCT
>DATIFD010000586.1:0-11686 GCA_035455385.1 Burkholderiaceae bacterium | reverse complement strand
ATGCCGCCGCGCTGTCCGCGCTCGTGGACGTGCGGCTGGCCGACCTGCTGGCCTGGCGAGCGCGCTGGGACGATCTGCCGAGCGACAACTACCTGCGCGACGGCGGTCGCTACCGCCAACGGCGGCACTCGTGCTTCGTCGTCGACGGCGACACGGTCACGCAGGTGCCGCATCGGCCGCATTGGCAGAGCGTCGAGTACAACGCGCTGCACGGCGGGATCGAGCGCCACTTCGAGCCGATGCCGGCGGCGTGGACCGCCGAGCCGGCGTGGCAGCGGCTGTTGCGCGGTCTTGCGCGCTGCGCCACGCGCCTGCACGGGGCGCAGCCGTGGTACGTCGAGGCGCATCCGTTTCGCATCACGACGGCCGGCGGCATCGGGCGGCCCACGCCCGAGGGCGCGCACCGCGACGGAGTCGACCTGGTGGTGGTGATCCTGGTCGGTCGCGAGGGCATCAAAGGCGGCGAGACGCGGGTGTTCGACGCCGACGGCCCGCGCGGCGCGCGCTTCACGCTCGACGAGCCGTTCTCGGCGCTGCTGCTCGACGACCACCGGGTGATCCACGAGTCGACGCCGATCCAGCCGCTCGACCCCGCGCACGAGGGTCACCGCGACACGCTGGTGCTGACCTATCGCGCCGGCGGCTTTCAGGGGCCCGGCGGCTGAAGTCCGCCCGACTCAAGCCGTTGCAGGCAACGGTGTCGCGGCGGCCGGCGCAGCCGGCCGCTCGCGCAGCCGCATGCGCAGACCCACCGGCACCATCGTGAACGACATGCGCTCGGCGGCCTCCTGCCCATCGGCGGTGTCGACCGCGTCGATGTCGAACTGCGACAGCAGCATCGCCAGCAGCATCTTCATCTCGGTCAGCGCCAGGTAGCGCCCGGGGCAGATGCGCGGGCCGGCGCCGAACGGCATCGTCACGCGCTTGGCGTTGCCCACGCCGTCGTCGAGCCAGCGCGTCGGGTCGAACTCGCCGGGGCGGTCGAAGTGCACGTCGCGCATCGCGTCGTGGCGCATCGCGCACCACAGCAGCGTGCCGCGCGGCACCTGCACGTCGCCGATGCGGGTGTCGCGCAGCGCCTCGACGACGACGAACGGCGCCACCGGCTTCAGCCGCATCGTCTCGTGGATGCAGGCCTCGATGTAGTCGAGCTGCGTCAGCTGCTCCGGCGTCAGCGCGTCGTGCCCGGCGGCGACGCGGCGCGCCTCGTCGCAGGCGCGCGCCCGCGCGGCCGGATGGCGGTGCAGCAGGTGCAGCAGCCAGCCCAGCGTGTGCGCGGTGGTGTCCTCGCCGGCCAGCAGCATCGTCAGCACGTTGGCCGCGACCTGGTTGTCGTCGATGCCGGTGCCGTCCTCGGCGGCGACGATCATCGACTCCAGCAGGTTCGGCGGCTCGGCGCGGCGCGCCGGGTCGGCCTGCAGCCGTGCGCGGGCCTGCGCGATGAACTCGGCGATCGAGCGCCGGATCTCGGCCACGCTGCGCTCGAGCGCGCGGTCGGCCGGCAGGCGCACCCAGCGCCAGTAGGGCACCGGCGCCATCAGCCGGCGATAGAGCGCCGGGAACAGGCGATCGAGGTGCTGCTGGATCACCACGCCGTCGGACTCCAGCGTGTTGATGTCGCTGCCGAAGGCCAGCCCGGCGACGGTGTCGACGGTGTAGCGCATCAACTCGGCCGACAGGTCGAGCGTGCGGCCTTCGCGGGCCGCACGCTGCCAGCGCGCACGCAGCCGGGCGGTCACCTTGTTCAGCGACGGGAAGTACGCGCGCACGCGTCCGGGGTCGAGCCCGCTCATCACCATGCGGCGCTGGCGCCGCCAGGCCTCGCCCTCGGAGCCGAACACGCCCGGGGTCATGCCCATCTCGCGGCCGATCGTCTGCAGCTGCTGCGTGCGGCGCCAGCCGTCGGGGCGGTCGCGCAGCACGGCGGCGATCTTGTCGTGATCGGCCAGTACGAGGATGCGCCGCGGCCCGATGCGAAAGGTGAACTGCGGCCCAAGCTCGCGACACCAGCGCTCGACGCTGCGGTGGATGGTGGCGCGCCGCAGCTGCAACAGGTTGCCCACCAGCGGCAGCCCGCGCGGGTGGGGCAGGTCGTCGAGCCGGCGCAGCGCGGGCGCCGCGTCGCTGCGCGAAGGCGATGCCGGAGTCATGCGGCGATTGTGGTCGATCCGGCAGCCGACGGTTCGTCCGGATCGGTTCACCCGCTCACGGCACGCAGGCCGGACCTTCGCGCGCCGTCACGCGATCATGCCGCCACCAGCACCTGGCCGCTGCGCCCGGGCACTTCGCCCCACGCGACGTCGCGCACGGGCAGCTCGGCGTCGCCGAGCGACCGGTGCAGCGCGGCCAGCGAGCCCGGCCGGTGACCTTGCCGGAGCCAGCCGTCGAGCACCGACTCGAACGCCGGCGCGAGCAGACCGCCTTCGAGCTCGGCGTGCAGCGTGAACACCTGGTCGACGTCGCGCTCGGTGCGCGACAGCAGCGCGCCGGCGACGTTGCCTTCGTCGACGCCGTCGAGGCCGATCAGCTCGTCGAGGGTCGGCAGCGTCGTCGGCCACTGCACGTGCCGCAGCGTGCGCCCGAGCGCGCGCGGCCGGAACGGGCCGGCGCCGCGGCAGTCCGACGCGTAGCGCAGGCCCCACTCGTCGAGCTGCAGCAGCGCGTGCTCGTTCATCTGCCAGCCCGCGGCCCCGTGCGTGCTGGGCGGCGCGTCGAACACCTCGTGGTAGCGCTGCAGCGCGAGCGCCATCTGCGCGCGCGTCCAGGCGGCGTCGCGGCGGGCGACGTTGTCCTGCCACAGCACGTGGTCCCAGGTGTGGATGCCGCACTCGTGGCCGGCGGCGCGACAGGCCCGCATCGCGCCGGCGCCGCGGCGGCCGATCTGCGGCGCCGGCAGCAGCACGCCGTACATCAGCGTGCGCAGGCCGTAGTGCCTGAGCACCGACGTGCGCGACACCTTGGACAGGAAGCCGCGCCGGAACACGCGGCGCAGCGCCCAGCCGGTGTGATCGGGCCCGAGGCTGAAGAGGAACGTCGCCTCGACGCCGCGGTGCCCGAGGATGTCGAGCAGCCGCGGCACACCCTCCAGCGTGCCGCGCAGCGTGTCGACGTCGACCTTCAGCGCGATGCGGGCCACGCGGCGGCTCTCAGCCTTCGGCGGCCACCAGCGAACGCGCCTCGACCACCTTCTGCCGGTACGACTCGAAGACGCGGCGCAGCGCGGTCTGCATGTCGACCTGCGGCGCCCAGCCCAGCACCTGCATGGTGTCGGTGATCTTCGGCATCCGGCTCTGCACGTCCTGATAGCCCTTGCCGTAGAACTGCATCGACGACGTCGCCACGATCTTCGTGCGGCGCGCCGACTCGGCGTACTCGGGGTAGTCGGCCGCCATGCGCAGCATCGTCTCGGCCAGCTCGCGCATCGAATACTCGTTGCCCGGATTGCCGACGTTGAAGATGCGGCCGCTGGCGACGCCGCCTTCGTTGGCGATGATGCGCATCAGCGCGCCGATGCCGTCGGAAACGTCGGTGAACGCGCGCCGCTGCTGGCCGCCGTCGACCAGCTCGATCGGCTCGCCGCGCACGATCTGGCCGAGGAACTGCGTCACCACCCGCGAGCTGCCCTCCTTGGTGTCGAAGATCGAGTCGAGCCCCGAGCCGATCCAGTTGAAGGGCCGGAACAACGTGTAGTTCAGCCCCTGCTCGAGGCCGTAGGCGTGGATCACGCGGTCGAGCAGCTGCTTGCTGCAGGCGTAGATCCAGCGCGGCTTGTTGATCGGGCCGTACACCAGGTTCGACGTCTCGGGGTCGAACTCGGCGTCGCTGCACATGCCGTAGACCTCGGAGGTCGACGGGAACACCAGGTGCTTCTTGTACTTGACTGCGGCGCGCACGATCGGCAGGTTGGCCTCGAAATCGAGCTCGAACACGCGCAGCGGCTCGCGCACGTAGGTGGCCGGCGTCGCGATCGCCACCAGCGGAAGCAGCACGTCGCACTTGCGCACGTGGTACTCGATCCACTCCTTGTTGATCGTGATGTCGCCTTCGAAGAAGTGCAGCCGCGGATGCGAGCGCAGCTCTTCGAGCCGGCTGTCGGACATGTCCATCGCATAGACCTGCCAGTCGGTGGACTGCAGGATCCGCGTCGTCAGGTGGTGGCCGATGAAGCCATTGGCGCCCAGGATCAGGACTTTCTTCAAGGCAGATTCCTTCCGTGTTCCAACCATGCATTCAACGTTGCGGCGTCGACCACGACCGCGTCGTGGCGCAGCTCGTGCACGTCGATGACGCCGCCGTCGCCGCAGACGCCGATGATGCGCCCACCGTCCACGTGCAGGCCGGGCGCGCGGGTCGACGCCGCGCCGGCGCGCCGGCGTGCCTTGGCCACGACCAGGCGCCGCCCGGCGACGTCGCTGAAGGCGCCGGGAAACGGCGGTGCCACGGCGCGCACCAGGTTGTAGACCTGCTGCGCGCCCTGGGCCCAGTCGATGCGGCCGTCCTCCGGCCGGCGGGCGCCGAAGTAGCTGCCCTGCGCGAGGTCGTTGGGGCGGCGCGGCGCACGTCCGGCGAGGATCGCGGGCAGCGTGCGCCACAACACCTGCTCGGCAGCGACGGTCACCTTGTCGAACACCTGGCGCGCGGTGTCGTCCGGCAGGATCGGCACCGCGCTCTGGTCGACGATGGCGCCCGCGTCGGGCTTGGCCACCATCTCGTGCAGCGTGGCGCCGGTCTCGGTGGCGCCGTGCAGCACCGCCCAGTTGACCGGCGCGCGGCCGCGAAACCGCGGCAGCAGCGAGCCGTGCATGTTGAACGCGCCCGCCTTGGCCAGCGCCAGCAGCGAGGTCGGGATCATCGCGCGGTAATAGAAGGAGAAGATCAGGTCCGGCGCCGCCTCGGCCACCGCTGCGGCGAGTTGCGGGTCGTTCGAATCGTCGCCGTAGACGGTGGGCAGGCCGAGCTCGGCGGCGGTGTCGGCCACGCGCTGGAACCACATCGTTTCGCCCGGATGGTCGCGGTGCGTCACCACCAGCGGTACCTGCACGCCACCGGCGTGCAGCACGCGCAGGCAACGATCGCCGACGTTCGAGTAGGCGAAGACGACCGCCCTCATGCCTGCAGCTCGCGCGACCGTGGCACCGCCTGCGGCGCGGCGGGCTCGTCGGCGCGCAGCACGGCCTCGATGCGGTAGCGCGGCCGGCGTCGCACCTCCTGCTGGATGCGGCCGACGTACTCGCCCATCAGGCCGATGCCGAACAGCAGGATGCCGGTGAGGAAGAACTGCAGCGCGAACAGCGTGAACACCCCCTCGACCTCGGCGCCGAACAGGAAGCGGCGCGCCAGCAGCAGCAGGAACAGCGCGCCGGCACCGAACGACAGCGCAATGCCGATCAGCGAGAACCACTGCAGCGGCACGATCGAGAAGCCGGTGACGAGGTCGAAGTTCAGCCGGATCAGCTTGTACAGCGAGTACTTCGACTCGCCGGCGGCCCGCTCCTCGTGCGCCACCTCGATCTCGGTGGGATGCGCGGCGAAGGTGTAGGCCAGCGCCGGGATGAAGGTGTTGACCTCGCGGCAGGCGTTGAGCGTGTCGACCAGCGTGCGGCCGTAGGCGCGCAGCATGCAGCCCTGGTCGGTCATGTGGATGCGCGTGGTGCGCTCGCGCAGCCAGTTCGTCGCCTTGGAGGCGATGCGGCGAAACGCGCTGTCCTCGCGCAGGCGCCGGATCGTGCCGACGTAGTCGTGCCCGGCGCGGACGGCGGCCACCAGCCGCGGAATCTCCTCCGGCGGGTTCTGCAGGTCGGCGTCGAGCGTGATCGCGATGCGGCCGCGCACCTGCTCGAAGCCCGCCAGCAGTGCCATGTGCTGGCCGAAGTTGCCGGTGAACAGCACGACCCGCGTCACGTCGGGCCGCAGCCGGAACTGGTCGGCCAGCATCTGCGCCGATCGATCCCGGCTGCCGTCGTTGACGAAGATGACTTCGTACGTCTCGCCCATCGCGTCGAGCGCACCGTACAGGCGCTCGAACAGCTTGGGCAGCACCGCCTCTTCGTTGTAGACGGGGATGATGACGGAGATCTCGGGCGTGCTCACGTCAGCAGGCGCTTGCAGGTGTCGGTGAGGGCACGCGCGACGCGCTCGACGTCGCCGTCGCGCAGGCTCGGGAACAGCGGCAGCGTCAGGATGCCGCGGCCGATGCGCTCGGCGTGCGGCAACTGGCCGTCGCGCCAGCCCTGCCGGCGGTAGCAGGTGAACAGGTGCAGCGCGGGGTAGTGCACGCCGGTGCCGATGCCCTGGTCGCGCAGGGCCTGCATGACGGCGGCCCGCCCGCCGGGCAGCCGATCGGCCGGCAGCACCACCTGGAACATGTGCCAGTTGGTGACCGCGCCGCGCGTGGCGTGGCGCGGCGGCAGTTCGATGCCCAGGTCGGCCCAGCCGTGCGCCTCGGCGAGCGCGAAGTAGCGCTGCGCCAGCGCAGCTCGCCGCTGCGTGATCTCGCTCAACCGGCCGAGCTGGCCGAGCCCGATCGCGGCATGGACGTCGCTCAGATTGAACTTGCCACCGGGCTCGTCGACGTCCATGCCGTCCAGCCCGGTGCGCACCACACCCTGCAGGCGCAGCCGCTCGGCGCGCTCGGCCTCGGTCGGCGTGTTGACCACCAGGCAGCCGCCCTCGGCGCAGGTGATGTTCTTGTTGGCCTGGAAGCTGAAGCTCACCAGGTCGCCGAACGATCCGATGCGCTGCTCGTTCCAGCGCGCATCGATGGCCTGCGCGGCGTCCTCGATCACGCGCAGGCCGTGGCGCCGCGCGATGGCGTACAGCCGGTCCATGTCCACCGGCAGACCGGCCAGGTAAACCGGCAGCAGCGCGCGCGTGCGCGGCGTGACCGCGGCCTCGACGGCGTCGAGGTCGAGGTTCCGCGTCACCGGATCGATGTCGACGAACACCGGCCGCGCGCCGGTGGCCAGCACCACGTTGGCGGTGGCGGCCCAGGTGATCGGCGTGGTGATCACCTCGTCGCCGGTGCCGATGCCGGCCAGGCGCAGCGCCACCTCCATCGTCGCCGTGCCGTTGGAGAACGCGCGCACCGGGCGGCCGCCGAACAGCGCCGACAGCTGTTGTTCCAGCGCCTGCACCTTGGGCCCCGATGCGATCCAGCCGCTGGCCAGGACCTCGCCGACGGCGGCGATCGTGGCGGCATCGATGTCGGGGCGGGCAAAGGGCAGGAAGGGTTGTTCGCTCATGGTTCTATTCGTCAGCTTCGCGCCACCAGCCAGACACCGGCGAGGATCAGCAGCACGCCGGCCACGCGCATCGGTCCGATCGCCTCGCCCAGCAGCCACCAGGCCGCAAGCGCGTTGACGACATAGCCCAGCGACAGCATCGGGTAGGCCACCGACACGTCGACGCGCGACAGGCCGACGATCCAGACGCCGACGCTGGCCACGTAGCACGCCAGGCCACCGAGCACCGGCCACTGCGACAGCACGCGCCATGCGATGGGCAGCGCATTGTCCCATCCCACGCTCAGCGGCCCAAGCGGCGTGACGCCCATCTTCAGCAGCAGCTGGGCCACGGCGTTGAGCAGGACGCCGGTGATGATGAAGCCGGCGGTCGACAGCGTCATGCCGCTCATGGGAAGTTCGCCACCACGACGCGCCTCGGGTCGCTGCCGACCTCGACCATCGCCAGACCTTGCTGCTTGAGCTGCTGGTAGATGTCCGGTCGCATCACCGCAAGCGCGTGCGGCCCGTTCAGCCAGCGTTCGCGAAACGCCGCCATCGTCGGCACCCACTTGTCCGGCTCCTGTTGCGTGCCGAATTCCAGCTCGTCGGGCGACTCGACCATCACCAGGGTCCGTCCCATGTAGAAGGGCAAGGTGTGGTCGAGCAACTTGACGCCGTAGATCGGCATGTCCGGCGTCAGTCGCGCCCGGATTGCGGGCACGAGATCGACGCCGGAGTTGGTGCGGGCGAGGGTCTCCTGCCCGACGGTGGCGACGGTGGTGCCGGCGAACACCGTCAACGCATAGACCCCGATGCTGGCCCCCTGCCAGCCGCGGCGCTGCAGGCCGAGCGCGCACAGCGTCCCGAACACCAGCAGCAGCGCCGCCGAGATCAGCCACGGCTCATAGGCACGCAGCAGTTCGCGCGGCGTGCCGTCCGACGCCAGCCTGCCGACGTGCGGCGCCGCCGCCGTCGCGATGACGCCGACGACGATCGCCCCGTACAAGGTGCGCGTCCAGGAGGTGGCACCGAGCCCGGCCAGCGCCGCCGCACCCAGCAGCGCGAGCGCCGGCAACATCGGCTGGATGTACAGCGGCAGCTTGGAGTGCGAGAAGCTGAAGAACACGAAGATCGACAGCGCCCATGCGGCCAGCAGTCGCTCCGCCTGCAGCCCGCTGCCGCGAGGCGACCGGCGCACGTGGGCGACGATGCGCGGCCACAGCCCCGTCCACGGCAGGAACGCGAGCAGCAGCAGCGGGATGAAGTACCACCACGGCCCGGCCCGGTGGTGCACCGTCGACAGATAGCGCTGGAAGTGCTCGTGCACGAAGAAGAACTGCGCGAACTCCGGGTTGCGCTGCTGCACGAGCCAGAACCACGGCACCGTGATCAGCAGCAGGATGACCAGGCCGCTGAACAGGTGCAGCTGGCGCCAGACGCGGAAGTCGCGTGTCCACAGCGAGTAGACCACCAGCGCCAGACCGGGCAGCACGACGCCGATCAGACCTTTGGTCAGCACCGCCACCGCCGCCGTCGCCCATACGAGCCACATCCAGCCGCGCCGCGCCCGCGCGCTCGTCTGCGGGTGCTGGGCCAACAGCAAGCCCGCCAGCGCGACGGCCAGCGTGCCGGCCAGGCTGGAGTCCAGCGTGTTGACGTGCGAGCCGATGTTCCAGTAGGGCGAGGCCAGCAGCACCAGGCCCGCGAACAGCGCCGTGCGCGTGCCGTGGTAGCGCCACGCGGCCAGCATCGTCATCGCGATCCCGATCGCGCCGCACAGCGCGCCCCACAGCCGGGCCTGCCAGTCGCCGACGCCGAACGCCTCGTAGGCCAGCGCGGTCATCCACAGGTGGAACGGCGGCTTCTCGAAGTACTTCAGGCCGTTGTAGCGGATCGTCACCCAGTCGCCCGACGCGAACATCTCGCGCGCGATCTCTGCGTAGCGGCCTTCGTCGCTGCGCACCAGGTGACGGGCATCGAGCGTGCCGAACCAGACCAGCACCACGCACACCGCCACGGCACCGATCCACCACGCCGAGGTCGGCAGCCCACCGGCGCGCCGATCGCTTTGTGCCGCTGCGCTCAGGTTGCTGCTCGAAGACAAGACTCTCTCCACGTTGTTCATCGTACTCTGGGTGCTATGGGGTCCAGCGGTGCCGCCGTCGAGCGTTCGGTCACGCCGTCGTGCGCGACCGATGCGCGCGGGTCTGACGTCGGTGTCACTGCTCGTCGTGCGGTCGCTGCGAATGCGAGGCCGCAACCTGCCGCGGCCTGCTGAAGTCAACCTGAAGGGTCTCGCGTCGTCGGACCGCGGCGTTGACGTGCATCAGAAAGTGGCGCTTCGGGAGAACGAATGGTCGCTGCGGTGACCACGCTATGCTGAGCGCATGACGCTGCCGATCAGCCTGTACGACGTCGAAGCCGCGGCCGCGCGCCTGGCCGGCGTGGCCCGCCGCACCCCGGTGATGACCTCGCGCCTGGCCGACGAACGCTCGGGTGCGAAGCTGTTCTTCAAGTGCGAGAACCTGCAGCGCGTGGGCGCGTTCAAGTTCCGCGGCGCCTACAACGCGCTGGCGCAGTTCACGCCCGAGCAGCGGCGCGCCGGCGTGATCGCGTTCTCGTCGGGCAACCATGCGCAGGCGATCGCGCTGGCCGCGCGGCTGCTCGGCATGCCGTCGGTGATCGTGATGCCGCACGACGCGCCGCCCGGAAAGCTGGCCGCCACGCGTGCCTACCAGCAGGGGCAGCGCGGCAGCGAGGTGGTGCTGTACGACCGCTACCGCGAGGATCGCGAGGCGATCGGCCGGCGCATCGGCAGCGAGCGCGGCATGACGCTGATCCCGCCGTACGACCATCCGCACGTGATGGCCGGGCAGGGCACGGCTGCGCTGGAACTGCTGCAGGAGGTGGGTGCGCTCGACGCGCTGCTGGTGTGCGTCGGCGGCGGCGGGCTGGTGTCGGGCTGCGCGGTGGCGGCGCAGGGCCTGGCTCCCGGCATCGCCGTCTACGGCGTCGAGCCGGCCACCGGCAACGACGTCCAGCAGAGCTTCGAGCGCGGCGAGATCGTGCGCATCGAGGTGCCCGACACGATCGCCGACGGCGCCCAGACCCAGGCGCCGGGCCAGCTCACCTTCGCGGTCATCCGCGCCTGCCTGCGCGGCGTGCTGACGGTCAGCGACGCGCAGCTGATCGCGGCGATGCGCTTCTTTGCCGGGTTCATGAAGCTGGTGGTCGAGCCCACCGGCTGCCTGGCGGCGGCGGCCGCGCTCGAGCGCGTCGTCGACCTGCGCGGCCAGCGTGTCGGCGTGATCATCAGCGGCGGCAACGTCGACCTCGTTCGCTACGGCCGTTGGCTGGCCGGCGACGATGGCGGCGCAACAACCAAGACGACACCATGAGCGAGACTCCCAGCACCCAGCCCAAGCCCGACGCCGACGCCGACAAGCGGCAGCGCGAGACGCTCGACAAGCTGCTGGCGCGCGCGCCGGTGGTGGCCACCGGCCACGTCACGCTGGACAACGGTCGGCGCCTCGACTACGACCTGAACGCCGCCTTCATGCCGCTCACCGTCGGCGGCGTCGATGCGCAGCGCGGCGAGCCGCAGGCGGCGGTGTTCTGCGTCGCCTACTCGGTGGCCAGCGACACGCCGCGGCCGCTGTGCTTCGCGTTCAACGGCGGGCCGGGCTCGGCGTCGGTGTGGCTGCACCTCGGCGCGCTCGGCCCCAAGCGGGTGGCGATCCACGACGACGGCACGATGCCGACGGCGCCGTATGCCGTGCAGGACAACCCGCTGACCTGGCTCGAGCACTTCGACCTCGTGTTCGTCGACCCGCCGCACACCGGCTACTCGATCGCGCTGAGCGACGACACGCGCAAGAAGCTGTTCTCGGTGGACGGCGACGTCGACGCGCTGGCCGAGGTGGTGCGCGTGTGGCTGGCACGGCACAAGCGGTTCGGCTCGTCGCTGTACCTGGCCGGCGAGAGCTACGGCACCACGCGCGGCGCAGCGATCGCCGACAAGCTGCAATCAATGGGCGTGGCGCTGCAGGGCCTGATCCTGGTGTCGTGCGCGATGGACCTGCAGTCGCTGGTGTTCGCGCCCGGCAACGACCTGCCGTACGCGCTGTTCCTGCCGGCTTTCGCCAACGTGGCGCAGTTCCATGGTCGCCTCGGCGGGCCGCTCGCGGCGTCGCCGCAGGCCGCGCGCGACGCCGCCGAGGCCTTCGTCGCCGAGGAATACCTGAACGTGCTGCACGCCGGCGCCCGGCTCGACGGCCGCGCTCGCACGCGCGTGGAGAAACGCCTGGCCGAGCTGACCGGGCTGCCGCGCGCGCTGGTGGCGGAGAAGAACCTGCGCATCAGCGACGAGACCTTCTTCTTCGAACTGCTGCGCGACGTCGGCCGCATCGTCGGCCGGCTCGAGGCGCGCGTCACCGGCCCGATGGCAGCCAGCCGCACCCGCA
>DATIFD010000585.1:0-5751 GCA_035455385.1 Burkholderiaceae bacterium | reverse complement strand
GCGGCCAGCGCGGCTTCGACTTCCTTCACCATCGACTCTTGGTGCCTCGCGACGCGCTCGCGAACGGCGGGGTGGACCCGGGACTCTTCGAGAATGTGACGTGGCATCGACCGTCTCCGCGGCGCGCAGCGTAGCGCAAACGCCGTCGGCATCCCGCCACCGGCAGAAGGCGGCTGCCGATGCCGAGCGCTCAGGACCGGTTCTTCGCCAGCCGGTCGGCATCGAAGCCATCGAGCGACAGCTCGATCAGCTCGAAGTTCTGCGTCAGCATCGGCACCGAGAAGCGCAGCAGGCGGGTGCCCTCGATCTGCTCCATCGGGACGTCGACGAAGCACGCGCGACCCTTCATCGCATGGACGGTGCGCACATCGCCGTCCCTTCGGCCGTCCTTGCGCACGATCACGTAGCGCGGGCGCTGTTGTTCGCAGTCGGGCTCTGCCCCGACGATCAGTGCAACGCGCACCGCGCCGGTCGGTCCGTTGGCCTGCCAGCTGATCGCGCACGCCGAGCGTTGCGCGTTGCACCAGATCGGCGGCGGCTTCTCGATGCTGAGCGGATCGGTGGGCTGCACCCACTGCTGCGCCTGCACGGCGGCGGTGAACCCGGCGGCGAGGAGCAGGATCGGCTTGCGGATCATGATCGTGGGCCTTTCGTCGTGGTGTGCCGGAGGATCGGAGCGGAATCGAGCCTGCGGGGTGGCGCAGAATCATCGGCCAGCATGATGTACCGCGATGCCAACCGTCAACGGCAGGGCGGGGCACGGCGCGGCCTGATCGCGCTCGTGGCGGCCGCAGCCGTGTCCGCCCTGGCTGCCTGCGCCAGCACCACCTACAAGACCTTTCAGACCAGCGGCGACGCCCTGTTCGACGGCAAGGGCGGCACCCGGGCCGTCTACGACGGCATGGACGTCTGGGTCTGGGGCGATCCGCCGCGGCGATACAAGGTGCTGGGCCTGATCGACGACGAGCGTCCCGGCGACGCCGACCCGATGGGCCGCATGTGGGGCGACGTCGTGCGCAAGGCGCGCGAGGTCGGCGGCGAGGCGCTGATCCAGGTCCGCAACCAGTCGCAGATCGTGGGTTACCAGGCGATCGGCGGTGCCACGGCGATGGCGCCGGGAGATTCCGCGCCCACGTCGGGCGCCGCGGCCGAGAAGCCGGTGCGGCGGAACACGGCGCGGTTCATCGTCATCCGGTACGCCGACTGAACGGCGAACGTCGCTGCATGCAAGGGGGACGCCCAAAGCGCGGGAGCGGTATTGCGACCGCAGGAACTCGACCTTGGCAGCTTTGTGGGCAATCACGAAGTGCTTTTGCCGGGCCGGTGGGGTAGAAGATGCACTTATCGCCCCAGATCGCCAGAGCGAGCCCAGCCATGGACATGCGGCAGTTGCGGTACTTCGTGCAGATCGTCGAAAGCGGGAGCCTCGCCAAGGCCTCGCGCCAGTTGTTCATCGCCCAGCCGGCGTTGAGCCAGCAGATGGCGCGCCTCGAAGACGAAGTCGGCAAGCCCTTGTTGCTGCGCTCCTCCCGCGGCGTCACGCCCACCGAGAATGGTGAAGCGCTCTACCACCACGCCAAGTTCATGTTGCGCCAGCTCGACCAGGCTGTCTCGGTGGCGCGGCAGGAAGCGGCGGCGATCAACGGGCGCGTGACGCTGGGCCTTGCGCCGACCACCGTGTGCCAGTTGGGCATGCCGCTGCTGCGCAGCCTGCGCACCCGGTTTCCGGGTGTGGTGCTGAATGTCGTCGAAGGCTTGAGCGGGCACCTGGAGCACATGACCCGCGTCGGTGAGCTGGACCTGGCCGTGCTGTTCAGCCAGAAGGCGGCGGCGGAACTGACGGTGGAGCCGCTGTTCGAGGAAGAGCTGTTCGTGATCCTGCCCGCCGGCAGTGCGCTGGTCGGCGCGGAGACCACGGCGCTGTCGCTTCGGCAGGTGGCCGCGCTGCCGCTGATCCTGCCGAGCCCTGGGCACGGCTTGCGTCGGCGCATCACGCTGGAATTCGAGCGTGCAAATCTGTCGGTGGACACGGTGGCCGAGATCGATTCCTTGCCGCTGCTGATGCACTGCGTGAGCGAGGGCATCGGGGCCACGATCAAGCCGATGGCCGCCGTGCACGCGCTGGACAACGCGCCGGGGCATTGGCGCGCGTTGCGCATTGCCGACGCGCGAATGACCCGCACCAACTACCTCTATGCACTGCAGCCGCAGAAGCTGTCGGCCTGCGCGGGCGTCGTGCGCGACGAGCTCAAGCGCACCGTGCGCCACCTCGCGCAGTCCGGTCAGTGGCAGGGCGTGACGCTGTGCGATTCGCCCGGTGCCGCCCCCGCTGCAGCGAGCGGCGCGATGGCCGCCGACGGCGGTTCGACCCAGGGCCTCACCAGCGTGCCGCGTGTCGTGCGGCCAAGTAGCCGAAGACCAGCGCAGGTCCCAGCGTGATCCCCGGGGCCGGATAGGCGCCGTTCATCACCGACTGCATGTCGTTGCCGCAGGCATACAAGCCGGCGATGGGTCGACCCGTCTCGTCCAGCACGCGCGCGTCGGCGTCGGTCGCGAGGCCGGCGGCCATGCCCAGATCGGCCGGCACCACCGCCACCGCATAGAACGGCGGGTGTTCGATCGCCGCCACGCAGGGGTTGGGGTGATGGTCGGCATCGCCCAGGTGACGCTGATAGGCGTCGCCGCCGCGGCCGAACACCGTGTCGACCCCGCGCGCCGCGTCGGCATTGAAGGCTGCCGCGGTCTGCGCGAGCTCGCCGCCGGGCACCCCGAGCGCCTCGGCGAGACCGGCGAGCGTGTCGGCGCACTTGAGATAACCGCGTGCGACGTACGACGCCGGCGACAGCGTGAAGGGCCGCACAGCGCCGAGGCCATAGCGCCACAGGAAGCGACGGTCGCAGATCAGGAAGGCCGGAATCGCGCCGCTGCCGGCGCGCAGCTGGCCGAGCACGAACTCGTGGTAAGACAGCGCTTCGTTGACGAAGCGTCGGCCGCGTTGGTCGACTGCGATCAACCCCGGCTTGCCGCGGTCGGTGACGGTGTGCGGGAACACGCCGCTCGTGCCGTCGGATCGCGTCAACGCCGACCCCGGCACCCAGAAGGCCTGGCGCGACGACCCTCGGCTGAGTTGCGCGCCGACGGTCTGCGCGAGTCGGGCGCCGCTGCGCGCTGCGCCATCGCACACGGCCGCCGACAGCGTCCCGGCCAACGGCGGCAGGTAGCGCTGCCGCAACGACGCATCGCGAGAAACTCCTCCGCAGGCCAGCACCACGCCGCGGCGGGCGGTCAGCCGCTGGCTCGCTCCACTGCGCACCGCGTCGATGCCGACGACGCGCCCGCCCTCGACCAGCAGGCTCGACACCGCAGTGTCTCGCCACAACTGCACGCCGAGTTCGAGTGCCGAATGCAGCAGCCAGCCGGCCAGCGCATTGCCCAGGTGCAGCGTCGTGCCGCGCGACGCGCGGGTCCGTTCGAGTGCATGGCGCGCCAGCAGCCTGGCCACGCGCCAGGCCGACGCCGGCGAGCGGGTGGCACGCCGCAGGTGCGCGATGTCGCTGCGGTGGATCATCATGCCGCCGAACACCATGAACTCCGGCAGCGGCGGTCGCAGCCAGGCAAAGCGCTCGCCGAGCACGCGGCCGTCGAACGGCATCGGCTCGAGGACCCGGCCACCCAGCGTGGCACCCGGCAGATCGGGGTAGTAGTCGGGGTAGCGCATCACCGGCCGCAGGCGCAGTGCCGTGCGCGATTCGAGGTAGCGCAGGGCCTCGTCGCCGCGCGCGACGAACGCGGCGAGCGGTGCGGGATCGGCGTCGGGCGGCACCGTCGCGCGCAGGTAGTCGAGTGCGGCGGCCGCGCTGTCGGGTTGGCCGGCCTCGGCCATCTTGTGGTTGGCCGGGATCCACACCATGCCGCCGGAGATCGCGGTGGTGCCACCCACCAGCGACGCCTGTTCGACCAGCAGCACGCGTTGCCGCTCGGCTGCCGCGACGCAGGCCGCCGTCATGCCGGCGGCACCGGCGCCGACGACGATGACGTCGAAATCGGTGGACGACGCAGGGCCGGCGTTCAACGTCGCATCGCTGACGTGGCGTGCATCGCCGACAGATTCGTCCGTCGCGCTACACCATGCCGCCGTTGGGTTGAACGATCTGGCCGTGGATCCACGACGCCTGCTCGGAGACGAGGAAGCGCACGACCTCGGCCACCTCCTGCGCGCGCCCGACGCGGTTGAACGGGCTCAGCGCGGCCGAGCGCGCCTTCATCTCGTCGGTCTTGCCGGCACGGAACAGCTCGGTGTCCACCGGACCCGGCGCAACGGCGTTGACGCGCACGCGCCGCGGCGCGAGCTCCTTGGCCAATGTTCGCACCAGCACTTCCACGGCCGCCTTGGTGGCCGTGTACGCGCTCGCACCGGCCGGGGCCGTGCGCACCATCGACGTCGTCAACGCGACGATCGCCCCGTCGTCGGCCACCTTGCGCGCGGCCTCGCGCAGCACGTGAAACGCGCCGACCAGGTTGACCTCGACCAGTTCGCGAAAGCGCTCGTCGGGGAACTGCGCGATTGGCCCCGGTGGCACATTGATTCCGGCGTTGGCCACCACCGCGTGCACCGGTCGTGCGAAGTCGCGCTGCGCGTCGTCGAACACACGCGCCACCGCTGCGGGGTCGCGCACGTCGGCCGCGTAGCAAGCGGCGCGACCCGGTCCGCGCGCTGCCGGTGGGTCGGTCTGCTGCGTTGCCGTGTAGGCCACGTCGTAGCCCGCCGCGAGCAGCGCATCGACACTCGCCGCGCCGATGCCGCGCGAGCCGCCGAACACCAGCGCCAGTGGACGGTCACTCAGCGTCTGGGTCCTCGTTCAGGCCACGTAGGGCTTGCCGTAAACCGGTTCCTTGTACGGAATCGGCGGCAGCTGCCAGGTGCCGGTGGAAGGCGGACGCACGTCTGCGTCGACGTGCACGTCGATGACGCACGGGCGCCGGTTCTTCAACGCCAGCTCGAGCGCGCCGGCCAGGTCCTGCGACCGGGTGACGGTGACGCCGTCGGCACCGCAGGCGCGCGCCCAGGCCGCGAAGTCGGGGTTGTAGCGCTCGCCGCTTTGCCCCTTGTAGAACGCGGTACCGATCTCGCGGCCGTCGAACAGGCCGACTTGCAGATCGCGGATCGCGGCCCAGGCGAAGTTGTTCCAGATCACCCACACCACCGGCAGCTCGT
Source organism: Burkholderiaceae bacterium (assembly GCA_035455385.1). GTDB lineage: Bacteria > Pseudomonadota > Gammaproteobacteria > Burkholderiales > Burkholderiaceae_C > JAEUPI01. Next base: position 536 of record DATIFD010000585.1, on the reverse strand, counting down.
ACTCGACCGCGGTGCACAGCACGTACGGTGCCATCGTGAAGCCACCGTCGCCGACGACGGCGACACACGGCCGATCGGGTGCCGCCAGTTGCGCACCCATCACGCCGCACACGCCGAAGCCCATGCTCGAGTAGCCCCAGCTGTTGAGCATGCTCTGCGGCCGCAGCGACTGCCAGAACTGCATGAACCAGTTGTGGTGCACGCCCGAGTCGAGCGACAGGATCACGTCGTCGGGCAGCAGCTTCTGCAGCGTGCCGACGACGAACTCCGGACGCAGCGGGCTGGTGCTGTCGGAGAAGTGCGGGCGCACGAAGGCCTCCCACTCGGCCTGCCAGCCGCGCACCTGCTCGAGCCAGTCGGCGAAGCGCTGCACCTTTACGACACCCTGGCGCGACTTCAGCGCGGCGAGCAGCTGCGACGCGAAGGTCTTCACATCGGCGATGACGCCCAGCGTCGGCGGGTAGTTGCGGCCGAGCTCCTGCGGGTCCAGGTCGACGTGGATCAGCTTCGTCTTCGGGAAGTTCCACGAGTAGCCC
>DATIFD010000584.1:0-10424 GCA_035455385.1 Burkholderiaceae bacterium | reverse complement strand
CTGCTCAACTCGATGGTCGACCTCGCCAGCAAGCCGCAGGACCTGGCCGCGCGCAGCGTGGTGCTCGGTCGCGCTGCCGAGCTGGCGGCGCGCTTCTCGTCGGCGGCGTCGCAGCTCGACGGCATCGCGCAGGGCGTGGCGCAGGATCTGAGCGCGTCGGTGGCGCACGTCAACGACATCGCGAAGCAGCTGGCCGCGGTCAACGACCGCATCGCGGCGGCGCGCGGCGGTGGCCAGCCGCCCAACGACCTGCTCGACCTGCGCGACCGGCTGCTGAGTGACCTGTCGGGCTGCGTGCAGATCACGACCATTCCGGCCGACGACGGCACGGTCGGCGTGTTCATCGGCGGCGGCCAGCGCCTGGTGCTCGGTGGCCAGGCGGCGCAGCTCGCGGTCATCCCCGACGCCTACGACGCGACCCGCCTGGGGGTGTCGATCGTCGACACCGCGGGCCCGCGGCCGCTGTCCGCCTCGTTGCTCGGTGCCGGCTCGATCGGCGGGCTGCTGCAGTTCCAGAACGACGACATGGTGCGCGCGCGCACGCTGCTCGGCCAGCTCGGCGCTGCGGTGGCCGGCACGGTGAACGCGCAACAGGCACTCGGCCTCGATCTGCGCGTGCCGCCGGGCAGCGGTGCGCCGATGTTCTCGATCGGCGCCCCGGTGGTGCAGCCGGCGAGCACCAATGCGCGCGTCAGCCCCGGTGGCGCGTTCGTCTCCAACGTCACGCTCGCGGTGACCGACCCGACCCAGCTGCAGGCCAGCGAGTACCAGTTGGTGCAAAGCGGCGGCGCCTGGCAACTGACGCGACTGTCCGACGGCGCGACGCAGACCGTGGTCGACGGCTCGGTGGTCGACGGCTTTCAGATCAACCTCGGCACGCCGGCGCCGGCGGCGACCGACCGCTTCCTGCTGCAGCCGGTGACGTATGCCGCCAATTCGATGGCGCGCGTCCTCGACGATCCGCGCGGCATCGCCGCCGCGTCTCCGGTCACCGCGACGGCCGCGGCCACCAACGGCGGCACCGGCGCGATTGCGTCGCTGACCGTCGTCAGCCCGAGCGTCGACCCTTCGCAGACGGCCACGATCACGTTCACGTCGGCCAGCGGCGCCTACGACTGGGAACTGCGCGACCGCACGACCAATGCGCTGCTGAGCAGCGGCAGCGGTACCTGGAGCGCCGGCCAGCCGATCGCGCTCAACGGCTTCGAGCTGCAGCTGTCGGGCGTGCCGGCCAGTGGCGACGTCTTCACGGTGGCGCAGACCGACTATCCGTCGACCAACAACGGCAACGCGCTGGCCATGGTGGCGCTGCGCGACGCGGTGCTGGTGGGCCGCGTGCCCGACGGCAGCGGCGGCCTCGCCGGTGGCCTGGGCTTCACCGACACCTGGGCGCAGGCGATGGCCGACATCGGCGTGCGCACGCAGGGCGCGCTGACGGCGTCGCAGATCTCGACGCAGGTGGCCGACAGCGCCAAGCAGGCGCTGAGCAACCGCACCGGCGTGAATCTCGACGAAGAGGCAGCGCGGCTGATGCAGTACCAGCAGGGCTACCAGGCGGCCGCCAAGGTGCTGCAGGTGGCCCAGACGCTGTTCGACACGCTGCTGCAGACCGCCGGCAACTGACGAGCCCAACCGACCCGAGGCCCACCATGCTCCGCATCTCCACCGCCACGGCATACGACGCCGGCATCGCCACGCTGCAAAAGCGTCAGGGCGATCTCAACGACGCCCAGCAGCAGCTCACCAGCGGCAAGCGCATCTCGCGCCTGTCGGACGACCCGGTGGGCGCGGCGCGCGCCGAACGGGCACGCGCCGCACAGGCCCGTGCCGACGCCGACCAGCGCGGGGTCGACGCCAGCCGCGCGATCGTGCAGCAGGTGGAGTCAGCCTACGGCGACGCCGGCGACCTGATTCAGCAGGCGCGTGAACTGCTGGTGGCGGCCGGCAACACGAGCTACGGACCCAGCGAGCGCCAGGGGCTGGCGCAACAGCTGGCCGGAATCCGCTCGCAGCTGCTACAGGTGGCCAACCGCGGTGACGGCGCCGGCGGCTACCTGTTCAGCGGCCAGGGCGTCACCGTGGCGCCGTTCGTCGATGCGCCCGGCGGCGTGACGTATGCCGCGACCAGCGGCACCACGCACACGGCGTCGAGCGAGCCGCTGCCGCTGGCCGCCGACGGCCGTGCCGCGTTTCTCCAGGGTCGCAGCGGCAACGGCGTGTTCGTCACCGCAGCGTCGAGCGCCACCAACTCGGCCTGGATCGATGCCGGCGGCGTCACCGACCCGAGCGCGCTGACCGGGCAGCCCTACAGCGTGCAGTTCAGCACCGGCGGAGCCGGCACCACCTACACGGTGCTGCGCGACGGCGTGGCCACCGCGCTGACGAACGTGCCGTATGTCTCGGGTCAGGCGATCCAGATCGACGGCATGTCGTTCACGGTCACCGGCACGCCGGCCAATGGGGACAACTTCACGCTCACGCCGTCGACGCCGACGCAGTCGCTGTTCGACACGCTCGACAAGACGGTGGCGGCACTGAACGACCCCAATCTGCCGGCGGGCGCGCTGTCGCAGACGGTGGCCGACGGCCTGCGCGACATCGACGCGGCAGCGATGCAGATCAACGGCGCGCGCGCCGACGCAGGTGCATGGCTGCAGCGGCTCGACAACGTCGAGTCGCGTGTGGCGGGACAGAAACTGGCCGCTCAAACCGAGCAATCGAATGCCGAAGACCTTGACATGGTGCACGCGATTTCAGACTTCCAGCTCAAGCAGACGGGCTACGATGCCGCGCTGCGGGCCTATTCCGCGATGCAGCGCCTGTCCCTGTTCGAGTACATGCGTTAGACAGCGCCGAGCCTTCGATGACTGATCCAACCGTTCTGGGCCAGGTGGTGCTCGGCTACTCGCCGATGGTCGACCGTCATCGGGCGATCACGGCTGCCCGGCTCACCGTGTTTCCCAGCCGCCCCGATGCAACCCCCGATGCCGCGGCGCTGCTCGAGGCGGTGGCCGAGGTCTGGCCGGCCGATGGCGGCCGTGTCTCGCTCAACGTGGCCAGCGAGACGGCGCTGCAGGACCTGGTGCGCTTCAAGCCCGCACCGAACGTGATGGTCGAGATACCGGCGTTCATGGCCTGCACGGTCGCCAACACCGAGGCGCTGCGCACGATGCACGCCCACGGCAGCACGCTGCTGATCAAGGGCCGGCCGCTGCAGCCGCTGCCGCGCGAGGTGCTGCCGTGCTTCGCGTATTCGATCATCGACCTGGCCGACGAGCGTCGCGACGGCTCGCCGCCACCGGGTGGCGTGACGCGCACGATTCCGCACATCCAGTCTGGCGTTCGCACGCTGCTCGAGATGGAGCAGGCGTTTCAGCGCGGTGCGATCGCGGTGCTCGGCTGGCCGATCGACGACGTGGCCGCGTCGCACAACGGCAAGCCGGGCCCGCGGCCCGAGCTGCAGTTCATCGTCGAGCTGATCAACCGCGTCGATCGCGAAGAGCCGGCCGATCGCCTGGAGGCGGTGCTGAAGACCGATCCCACGCTGGCCTTCCGGTTGATGCGCTACATCAATTCGCCGGCTTTCGGCCTCAGCGTCGAGATCAACTCGTTCCGCCACGCGATCATGGTGCTCGGCTACAACCGGCTCAAGCGCTGGCTGGCGCTGCTGCTGGCCTCGGCGAGCAAGGACCCGAACGTCAAGCCGGTGATGTACGCAGCGGTGCGCCGCGGGCTGTTGATGGAGGAGCTCGGCCGCCAGAGCGCCAGCTCCGACCAGCGCAGCGAGATGTTCATCTGCGGCGTGTTCTCGCTGCTCGACCGCCTGATGGGCCAGCCGCTGGCCGAACTGATGCGCTCGATCCCGGTGCCCGACCCGGTGCGTGCCGCGCTGGTCGAGCAGTCGGGGCCGTACCATGCGCAGCTGGAGCTGGTGCGCGCGATCGAGTCCGAATCGGTGTTCGACATCCGCAGCGCCGCGGAGGCCACGATGATGGGGCTGCCGGAAGTCAACCATGCGGTGCTGCGCGCGCTGGCCGGCGCGCGCCAGCTCGATTGACGCCTTCGCCGCCGATCGCCATCCGCCGATGAGCTTCAGCGCCAACGCCTCGGACGACCCGACCGCCGTGCTCGACGCGGCGGCGCTGGCGCGGCTGGCCGAGCTCGATCCTCAGGGCAGCGCCGGGCTGGTGCAGCGCGTGCTGTCGACCTACGCCAACGCGCTGGAGCGCTCGCGCCACGAGCTGCTGCTCGCGCGACAGCCGCTGCAGCCCGAGCCGCTGCGCCACCTGGCGCACACCCTGAAATCGTCGTCGGCCAGCGTCGGCGCGCTGGCACTGTCGGCGCTGTGCGCGCAGGTCGAGAGTCAGGTGCGCGCGCAGCCCGCAGCCGACATCGACACCCTGCTGGACGAGATGCAGGCCGAGATGCACCGGGTGGCCGGGGCGGTCCAAGCTATGCTGCGGGTGTAGTCCGGCCGTCTTCCGCCGTTCATGCTGTCCATCGACTCCCTCGGCGCCGACCCGTCGTACCGGCCGAAGCTGCTGCTGGTCGATGACGACGAGGTCAGCCTGATGCTGATCGCCGTCGCGCTGCGCGAGCGCGGCTTCGACGTGGCCGAAGCCGGCAGCGGCGACCGTGCGCTGCAACTGCTGACCGAACGGCCCACCGACGCGGTGGTGCTCGACGCGATGATGCCCGGCCGCGACGGCTTCGAGACGTGTCGTGCGTTGCGTGCCATGCCGGGGCACGAGCACGTGCCCGTGCTGATGCTGACCGGGCTCGACGACAACGCGTCGATCTCGCGCGCCTTCGAGGCCGGGGCGGACGACTTCTTCGTCAAGTCGCACCAGTGGAGCCTGCTCGCCGGGCGTCTGCACTACCTGCTGCGGGCCGCACAGACCCGTCAGGAACTCGAGCGCAGTAAGGCCAAACTGGCGCGCGCGCAGGATCTGGCGCGCATGGGCAGCTTCGACTGGCGCCGCGCCGGCGGCGACCAGTCGGGCAGCTTCATGCTGTCTCCCGAAGGCTTGCGGGTCTTCGGCCTGCCCCCGCACGGGGCGCTGTCGATGCACCAGCTGCTGCGCATGGTGCCCGAAGGCGAGCGGCGCGTCGTGATGCGCATGCTGCGCGACGTGCTGCGCACCAGCACCGTGCTGGCCACCGACGTGCCGGTGACGGTGTTCGACGGGCGTCCCCGGATCGTTCACGTGGAGGCCGAGCCCGAGTTCAACGACTCGGGCTATTGCGTCGGTTACACCGGCATCGTGCAGGACGTGACCGACCGCCGCACCGCCGAAGACCGCATCCGTCATCTGGCCAACTTCGACGCGCTCACCGGTCTGCCGAACCGGCGCCAGCTGGTCTGGCGCGCCGAGCGTGCGCTCGACGCCGCGCTGCGCGCCGGCCACCAGGTGGCGCTGCTGATGATCGACATTGACCGCTTCAAGGTCATCAACGACACGCTCGGCCACGCCGCCGGCGACGACCTGCTGGTCGAGGTGGCCCGCCGGCTGCGCGGCTGCGTGCGCCATTCGGAGCAGGTGATGGAAGGCGCGCTCGAGTCGCAAGGCTCGCGCTCGCACCGTTCGCTCGAGGCGGTGGGACGCCTGGGCGGCGACGAATTCGTCGCGCTGCTGCCCGAGGTCGGCAGCGAGGCCGATGCCGAACGCGTGGCGCAGCGCGTGCTCGACACCACGCGGGAGCCGATCTTCGTCGGCGGCCAGGAGTGCTTCGTCACGGCGAGCGTCGGCATCGCGCTGTTCCCGCGCGACGGCGCCACCGTGGCCGACTTGATGCGCAACTCGGACGTCGCGATGTACTCGGCGAAGTCGGCCGGCCGCAACGCGCAGGCGCTGTACACGCCGCACCTGGCCGGGCGCGGGCGCGAGAAGCTCGAGCTCGAAAGCGCACTGCACAAGGCGATCGAGCGCGACGAGCTGGTGCTGCACTATCAGCCGAAGATCGACGTGCGCGCCGCGCGCATGGTCGGCGTCGAGGCGCTGATGCGCTGGAACCGTCACGGCACGCTGGTGCCGCCGGCCGACTTCATACCGCTGGCCGAGGAAACCGGCCTGATCGTGCCGCTTTCGGAATGGGCGGTGCGCGAGGCGGCGCGCCAGGCCAAGGCCTGGCTGGCCAGCTTCGGCTTTGCCGACTCGGTGGCGGTCAATCTGCCCAACCGGCTGTTCGAGCGGTCGGACCTGGTCGAGCACATCCATCAGGCGGCGTCGAGCTACGGCGTGCCGCACCGCGCGATCCAGCTCGAGATCACCGAGACCGGGCTGATGCGCGACCTGCAGAACGTGATTCCGTCGCTGCACCGGCTCAACGAGATCGGCGTCGAGATCTCGATCGACGACTTCGGCACCGGCTACTCGTCGCTGGCATACCTGACGACGCTGCCGATCTCGGAGGTCAAAATCGATCGCTCCTTCGTGCGCGATCTCGGCATCACGCCGCAGAGCTCGGCGGTGGTCACCGCGATCATCGCGCTGGCGCGCTCGCTCGGTCTGCGCGTGGTGGCCGAGGGCGTGGAGACCCTGCGCCAGATGGAGGTGCTGCACCGGCTGGGCTGCGGCGTGATGCAGGGCTATCTGTTCAGCCGGCCGATGCCGGCCGACGATCTCGAGGCGTGGCTGAAAAACACGATCCTGCCGCGGCGGGCGCCGTGGATCGGCCAGGCCGGCGCCCTCGACGCTGCCGACGAGGCGCGCGCGCAGACTCTGGGTCGCTGACGCCCGGGCGCGAAGTGTTCTCGTGAGCGCGACCGCACCCGCTCCCCTGGCCACCCCGGCGCAGATCGCCAAGGGCGCGTTGCGCCGGCTGGCGGCGCAGCAGCTCGAGCCGACCCCCGAGCACTTTGCGCGCGCCTACGCGCAGGAGGCCGGGCAGCCACCGCCGGAGGACCCGGGTCGCGCGTGGGCGTTGTTGATCCAGCGGCTGGCCCGCGGGCTCGAGCGCGGCGGGCGTCACTGGACCGGCGCGCGCAAGAAGCAGAGTTTGCAGCGCGTGCTCGACGGCAGTCGCTCCGATGTCCAGCGCCTGCAGCAGCGACTCGGCCAGCTGATGAACGCGTGGGACGACGACAAGCCGGCCGGCGACGTCGAGCCGAGCGGCCTCGCGCCGCTGGACGAGGCCGGCGCCAACGGCGCCGCCACGGCGACGGCACGCGAGCCCGAACACGCGGCATCGCGCCACGAGGGCGGCGATGCTGCGCACGCCGGGGCCGATTGGCGGCCACTGCTGCAGGAGGTGCGCGCCACGCTTTCCGTCGCGCTGCCGCGCGAGCGCGGCGACGCCGCGGCCGTGGCCGACGCCTTGGCAACGGCCGCGCAACGCCTGGCCGATGAAGGACCGCATGCCGCGCTGGTGGGCGAGATCGCCGGGCTGTGCGAACAGGCACGCGCACACCTTTCGCACCGGCACCAACTGCTCGACGAACTGACGCGGCTGTGCCGATCGATGACCGACAGCCTTGGCGAGCTGGCCGAGGACGAGAGTTGGGCACGCGGGCAGTGCGACGCGCTGCGCGAGCGGCTGGGCGAGGGGCTGAGCGTGCGCGGCGTGCACGCGGCCGCAGAGCTGCTGGCCGCCACGCGGGCCCGCCAGCACGAGCTGCGCCGCGACCGCGAGCAGGCGCGCGACGCGCTGAAGGCGATGATCCAGCACATGCTGGCCGAGCTCGCCGAACTCGGGCGGCACACGGGTCGCTTCAACGACAACGTGCTGCGCTATGCAAACACGATTGAGAAGGCCGATTCGCTGCAGGGCCTGGCTGGCGTGGTGCAGGAGATGGTGGCCGAGACGCGGGCCGTGCACGCGGTGGTCGACGGCGCGCGCGATCGCCTCAGCCGCGAGCACGCGCGCGCCAGCGAGCTCGAGCACCGCGTGCGCGAGCTCGAGGGCGAGCTGCGGCGACTGTCCGACGAGGTGTCGACCGACGCGCTGACGCAGGTCGCCAACCGGCGCGGGCTGCAGCAGGCGTTCGAGACCGAGAGCGCGCGCGTGCAGCGTGACGGTTCCGTGCTGGCCGTGGCGCTGATCGACATCGACAACTTCAAGAAGCTCAACGACTCGCTCGGCCACGCCGCTGGCGACGAGGCGCTGAAGGCGCTGGCGGCGCAAGTCAGGCAGTCGTTGCGCCCGGGCGACCACGTGGCGCGCTTCGGCGGCGAGGAGTTCGTCGTGCTGCTGCCGGGCACCACGCGCGACGACGCGCAGGCGCTGTTGGCGCGCCTGCAGCGCACGCTCAGTGCGAGCCTTTTCATGCACGAGGGCCGCGAGGTGTTCGTCACCTTCTCGGCCGGCGTCACCGCCTGGCGCGCCGGCGAGGTGCTCGACGTCGCGCTCGAGCGCGCCGACCGCGCGCTGTACGAAGCCAAGCGCACGGGCAAGAACCGCACCTGCGTCGCCTGAGCCTGGCTGCGCTCGCCGCGACGGTGCTCGCGGGCGCGATGGCATAGTCGCGGCCCATGCGACTGCCGAACCTGCTGGCCACGCCCCGGGGACGCCTGACGGCGTTCTTCTTCCTCTACGTGACCGAGGGCATCCCGCTCGGCTTTGCGGCCACCGCGGTGGCGACGCAGCTGCGGCGCCAGGATGTCGGGCCGGCGGCGATCGGTGCCTTTGTCGGCTCGTTCTACCTGCCGTGGGCCTTCAAGTGGGCGTTCGGGCCGTTGATCGACGTGTTCGCGTCCGACCGGCTGGGGCGTCGCCGTGGCTGGATCATCGCCACGCAGGTGCTGATGGCGCTGACGCTGATGTCGACCGTGCTGCTGAAGCTGCCGCAACAGTTGGCATTGTTCACGGTGATCCTGCTGGTGCACAACACGTTCGGTGCAATGCAGGACGTGGCCATCGATGCCCTGGCCGTCAACACGCTGGCAGAGCACGAGCGCGGCCTGGCCAACGGCTTGATGTTCGCCGGTGCGGCGCTGGGGCAGGCGTTGGGTGGCAGCGGCGTGCTGTTCCTCTCGGGCGTCACGGGTTTCCAGCCGACATTCTTCTTCGTCGCCGGCAGCATCCTCGCGGTCACGCTGCTCGTCGCGCTGCCGATGCGCGAGCCGTCGATCGCGCGCGTGCATGTGCAGGGCCCGTCGCGCTGGCGCGCGGCGGCGCAGGAGATGCGGCACTTCGCGGTCGAGTCGTTCCGATCGTTCCTCGGCACGCGCGGCGCGTTCTTCGGACTGCTGTTCGCGCTGCTGCCATCCGGGGCGATGTGCCTGGGCCTGGCGCTGCAGTCGAACCTGGCGGTCGAACTCGGGCTCGACGACGACCAGGTGGCGCTGCTCAATCTGTGGTCGAGCGTCATCCAGGCCGGCTTCATGGTGCTCGGCGGCTATCTGTCGGACCGCTTCGGCCGCCGCCGCACGCTGGCGGTCTATCTCGTGTCGATGAGCCTGCCGGTGCTCTACCTGATGATGGTGTTGCAGCAGCACGGCTGGGTGATGCCGGTGCCCCAGGGCGCGGGCAGCCCACGCGTGGCGGTGCCGGCGGTGCTGGTGACCGCGCTGTGGATCGCCACGCTGACCTATGGTGTCGCGCAGGGGCTGATGTACGGCACGCGCTCGGCGATCTTCATGGACGTCACCAACCCGGCCGTCGCGGCCACGCAGTTCACCGCCTACATGGCCCTGCTCAATCTGTCGATCGCCTACTCGGCGACCTGGCAGGGCATTGCGATCGAAGCGCTGGGCTATCCGAAGACGATGCTCATCGATGCGATCGTGGGTCTGTTGTGCATCGCTGTGCTGCCGTGGATCCGTACCGTGCGTGGCAACGAGCCCGATGGCGGCGCGCCGACGCGGGCGCGCGTCAGCGCGGCGGTGCTCGGGCTGGCCTGCATCGCGTGGCTGCCGTACAGCCTGGGCCAGGATGCAATGGGTGCCGCCGCGCCGCTGTTCGAGACGCTGTTCACCGTCGTGTTCGTCGCTTCCGCGCTGTTCCTGCTGGCCGGCGCGGCGGTGCTGACTCAGGGTGGGCGCGCCCTCGTGCGCGCCGCGACCTGGATGGCACTGCTGCTGCTGATGATGCATGCGCGTCACTGGAGCGGCGGGCTCGGCGGCATCGCAGCGCAGGCTGCTTGGTGGCTGCTGCTGCTGGTGCCGGTCGCCGCAGGCATGCTGCTGCTGGGGTTGGCCACGCGCGGCTGGCGCGAACTCGGCAACGGCCCGGCGTTGGCTGTGCCGGCTCAAACCAGCGCTTCGATCAGGTAAGGTCCGCCGCTGCCGAATCCGCGCTGCAGTTCGCGCACGAATTCGTCCGGCGTGCGCACGCTGGCCGCCGGCACGCCGTGGCCGCGCGCGATCGACACCCAGTCGAGCGGCGGTGGCTCGAGCGTCAGCATCCGCGTGGCCTTGGGGCCGCTCAGCGTCGCGCCGACGCCCTTGAGCTCACCCTGAAGGATGCGGTACGCGCGGTTGGCG
>DATIFD010000583.1:0-2469 GCA_035455385.1 Burkholderiaceae bacterium | reverse complement strand
CGCGCATCGCGGCGCTCGGCCACTGGCTCAACGCGTGCGAGAAGGCGCAGCGTGCGCGCAAGCCGGACGCGCTGGCGGCGGCGATTGCCGCCAACAAGCGCGACTTCGACGCCCGCTTCGAGCTGGCGCAGCTGCACTTCGCGGCCGGCCGCTTCACCCAGGCGATGGACGAGCTGCTCGAGATCGTGATGCGCGACAAGCAGTGGAACGAGCAGCTGGCGCGCCGAACCTACGTGGCGATCCTCGATCTGATGAGCAAGCCGGCGGCCAAGGCCGCGCCCGAGGCCGCCAAGGGCGCGCTCGAGGTGGCCGGCAGGCCGATAGCGGCCGCTGGCGATCCGGTGGTCGACCAATACCGTCGCAAGCTCAGCATGGCGTTGTTCTGAGGCCCGGGCTGTCCGAGGGCGGCCTGCTGCTGGCGGCAGCTTAGAATTCGCCGCTTTGCCCGCTTGCTCGGGCTGTCGGCGAACCTCAAAGGAACGGACGTGTTCATCTCGCAAGCCTTCGCGCAGACTGCGCCCGCGGCCAGTGGCGGCACCGAATCGAGCCTGCTCAGCCTGCTGCCGATCGTGCTGATGTTCGTGGTCCTGTACTTCATCATGATCCGCCCGCAGATGAAGCGACAGAAGGAGCACAAGACGATGGTCGAGGCGCTGGCCAAGGGTGACGAAGTGGTCACTGCCGGTGGCATGCTCGGCCGCGTGTCGAAGTTGGGCGAGACCTATCTTCACATTGAAGTGGCCAACGGCATCGAGCTGCAGGTGCAGCGCTCATCGGTGGTGCAGGTGCTGCCCAAGGGCACGATCAAGTGACCACCCCCGAAGCGGCCTCGCGGCCGCCTTCCCCCCCAGGGGGCGCCGCCAGCGGAGTGGCGGGGCCGGATCCGCGGCGTCCGCTTGATTCGGTCGGCAGCGGCGCAAGCGAGTGCGGACTCGTGCGCGCGTCGGTTCTCTGCCTGCCATGAACCGCTACCCGCTGTGGAGGTACCTGCTTCTGGCGTTCGCGCTGGTGGTGGGGCTGCTGTACACGCTGCCCAACTTCTACGGCGAGGCGCCCGCGGTGCAGGTGTCGAGCGGCAAGGCCACTTTGAAGCTCGACGCGGGCATCGTGCCGCGCATCGAGGCGGCGCTGAGCGGCGCTGGCGTCAAGGCCGACTTCGTGCAGTTCGAGGGCAACTCCGCCAAGGCGCGGTTCGCCGATACCGACACGCAGATCAAGGCCAAGGACGCGATCGCCAAGGCGCTCAACCCCGACCCGAGCGACCCCAGCTACATCGTCGCGCTGAACCTGCTGTCTCGCTCCCCGGCGTGGCTGGGCAAGCTGCATGCGCTGCCGATGTACCTCGGGCTCGACCTGCGCGGCGGCGTGTACTTCCTGATGCAGGTGGACATGCGCGCCGCGCTGTCCAAGAAGGCCGAATCGTACGCGGGCGACCTGCGCAGTCTGCTGCGCGAGAAGGACATCCGTCATGCCGGCATCGCGCGCGACGGCGAGACGATCACGATCCGCTTCCGCGACCCGGCCGTCCTGGCCCAGGCGAAGCAGCTGGTGATCGACCAGATGACCGACCTGCAGTGGGCCGAGAGCAGCGATGGCGGCGAACTCAAGCTGACCGGCACGCTCAGACCGGAGGCGATGCGGCGCGTGCAGGAGCAGGCGCTGCAGCAGAACATCACCACGCTGCACAACCGCGTCAACGAGCTCGGCGTCAAGGAGCCGGTGATCCAGCAGCAGGGCACGGATCGCGTGTCGGTGCAGTTGCCTGGGGTGCAGGACACCGCCAAGGCCAAGGACATCATCGGCCGCACCGCGAACCTGGAGTTCCGCCTCGCCGACATGTCGCCCGAGGCTCGCGCGGCGCTCGATGGCCGCGGCCCGGTGCCGTTCGGTCGCGAGCGCTTCGGGGTCGGCCGCGGTGCGCCCGTGATCGTCTACAAGGAGGTGATTGCGTCGGGCGACATGTTGACCGACGCACAGCCGCGGCCCGACCAGTACAACCAGCCCGCGGTATCGGTGACGCTCGACAGCAAAGGCGGCCGCCGCATGCTCGAGACCACGCGCGCCAACGTCGGCAACTACATGGCCGCCATCCTGTTCGAGAAGAACAAGGGCGAGGTGCTGACGGTCGCACGCATCCAGGGCGAGTTCGGCAACCAGTTCCAGATCACCGGCATGGGCACCACCGAAGCCGCCAACGACCTGGCGCTGCTGCTGCGCGCCGGCGGCCTGGCCGCGCCGATGGAGATCATCGAGGAGCGCACGATCGGCCCGAGCCTGGGCAAGGACAACATCGACCGCGGCTTTGCCAGCGTCACCTACGGCTTCGCCGCGATTGCGGCGTTCATGTGCGTCTACTACCTGCTGTTCGGCGTGTTCTCCACGCTGGCGCTGGCGTTCAACCTGCTGCTGTTGGTGGCGGTGCTGTCGATGTTGCAGGCGACGCTGACGTTGCCGGGCATCGCCGCCATT
>DATIFD010000582.1:0-6905 GCA_035455385.1 Burkholderiaceae bacterium | reverse complement strand
CGTGATGGGCAAGGTCGGACTGTCGGGGCGCGCGTTCATCCCGCTGCTGTCGAGCTTCGCCTGCGCGATCCCCGGCATCATGGCCACGCGCACGATCGCCAACCCGCGTGACCGGTTGGTGACGATCCTGATCGCGCCGCTGATGACTTGTTCGGCGCGGCTGCCGGTGTATGCGCTGCTGATCGGCGCTTTCGTGCCCGAGCGCGCGGTGGGCCCGTTCAACTTGCGCGGCCTGACGCTGTTTGCGCTCTACGCGGCCGGCGTGGCGTCGGCGATGGCGGTGGCGTGGGTGCTGAAGCGGCGCTGGCTGAAGAGCCGCTACCAGCCGTTGATGCTCGAACTGCCGCCGTACCGCATGCCCGGCCTGCGCAACCTCGCGATCGGGCTGCTCGAGCGGGCGCGCATCTTCCTGCGCCGCGTGGGCGGGATCATCTTCGCGCTGATGGTGGTGCTGTGGTTCCTGTCGAGCTACCCGGCGCCGCCCGACGGCGCGACCGGGCCCGCGATCCAGTACTCGATCGCCGGCTGGCTCGGCCAGGGCCTGCAGCACGTGTTCGCACCGATCGGCTTCAACTGGCAGATCTCGATTGCGCTGGTGCCCGGCCTGGCAGCGCGCGAGGTGGCCGTGGGCGCGCTCGGCACGGTGTACGCGCTGTCGGCCGCCGGCAACGGGGTGGCGGAGAGCCTGACCCCGGTGATCGCGCAGAGCTGGTCGCTGGCCACCGCCTATGCCCTGATCGCCTGGTACGTTTTCGCGCCGCAGTGCCTGTCGACGCTGGTGGTCGTCCGGCGCGAGACCAACGGCTGGCGCGTGCCGCTGATCATGGCAGCGTACCTGTTCGCGCTGGCGTACGTGGCGGCGCTCGTCACCTACCGCGTCGCGCTGCTGCTCGGAGGCGGTGCATGACGCTGCAAGCGATCGCGGTCGCGCTGATCGTGCCGCTGTGCGCGCTGTATGCGCTGTGGCGGCTGATGGGTTCACGTGCGCGCCGCTGGGTGGCCGCGCGGCTCGCCCGCTGGCCGTGGCCGGCCGCATTGCAGCAGCGTCTCGCCCGTGCCGGCCGCAGCGAGAGCGCCTGCGGCTGCGACGGTTGCGACCCGGCATCGCCGCGGGCACGGGAGCTGCCGGCGCAGTCGGTCGTGCAGGTGCACGGCCGCCGCGCCCGCTGATCGCGCCCGGACCGCCGCGTTGCGCACCGTCAACGCGGCGCGCGCGGCGCTTGCACATCATCGGCTCGTCGTCAGAGCTGCCGAGGCGGCGTGCCATGTCCAAGCGCGTGCTGTTGATCCAGGGCCACCCCGATCCCGCCGGCGGACACTACTGCCACGCGCTGGCGCAGGCATACGCCGACGGCGCTCGCGCCGCCGATCACGAGGTGCGCAGCATCGACGTCGCGCAGCTCGACTTCCCGCTGCTGCGAAGCCAGCATGCGTGGACGGACGAACCGGTGCCGCCAGCACTTGCGCCGGCGCAGGACGCGATCCGTTGGGCCGAACACCTGGTGTTCGTCTTTCCGCTGTGGGGCGGCGGCATGCCGGCGCTGCTGAAGGGCTTTCTCGAGCAGGTGGCGCGCCCCGGGTTTGCGCTGGCCAGGGATGCGAGGAACCCGCTCGACGCCAAACTGCTCAAGGGTCGCTCGGCACGGCTGGTGGTGACGATGGGCATGCCGGCGGCGGTCTACCGCTACTACTTCCGCGCGCACAGCATCAAGGCGCTGGAGCGCAACATCCTCGGCTTCGTCGGCATTGCGCCGGTCGACGAGACGTTGATCGGCCAAGTGGAGAACATGGACGATGCCGCTCGCGCCAAATGGCTGGTCAAGCTGCGGGAGTTGGGCGGCCGCGCCGGCTGAGACACCTCGAGCCGAGTCGCGCCGGCGATCTGGCCCACCGTCGCTGCGGTACGATTGCGCTCCCGCCGCGGCGCTCAGGGCCGCCTTCATGGAGCCCCCACCGTGCTGGTCGTCTGCCTCGATCTCGAGGGCGTGTTGGTGCCCGAGATCTGGATCGCGTTTGCCGAGCGTACCGGCATCGCGGCGTTCCGCCGCACCACGCGCGACGAGCCCGATTACGACAAGCTGATGCGCCAGCGCATCGCGCTGCTGCACGAGCACCACCTGAAGCTGCCCGACATCCAGCGCGTGATCGGCGGCATGCAGCCGCTGCCGGGCGCACGCGAGTTCCTCGACGAGCTGCGCGCGCGTTACCAAGTGGTGATCCTGTCGGACACGTTCTACGAATTCGCCGATCCGCTGATGCGGCAGCTCGGCCGGCCGACGCTGTTCTGCCACCGGCTGATCGCCGACGCGCAAGGCCGCGTCGTCGACTACGCGCTGCGCCAGAGCGATCAGAAGCGGCACGCCGTGCAGGCGCTCAGGAGCCTCAACTTCAAGGTGATCGCCGCCGGCGACTCCTACAACGACACCGGCATGCTCGGTGCGGCCGATGCCGGCTTCTTCATCCACCCGCCGGAATCGATCGTCGCGCAGTTCCCGCAGTTCGCGGTGATGCGCTCGTACGACGAGCTGAGGGCCGCGCTCGACGCCGCTGCCGCGCGGCTGCTGGCCTGAGCCCCCGCCATGGCCACCAACGCGCTCGAACTGCTGGCACCGGCACGCGACGCCGACATCGGCATCGAGGCCGTCAACCACGGCGCCGACGCGGTGTACGTCGGCGGGCCGGCGTTCGGCGCGCGCGACAAGGCGCCCAACGCGTTGCCCGACCTCGAGCGCTTGGTGCGCCACGCACACCGCTACCACGCGCGCATCTACGTCACGCTGAACACCATCCTGCGCGACGACGAGCTCGATGTCGCGCGCCGCCAGGCGTGGGATCTGTACGACATCGGCGTCGACGCGCTGATCGTGCAGGACATGGGGCTGCTGCAGATCGACCTGCCGCCGATCCAGCTGCACGCCAGCACGCAGTGCGACACGCGCACGCCCGAAAAGGCGCGGTTCCTGCAGGACGTGGGCTTCTCCAAGATCATCCTCGCGCGCGAGCTCACGCTGCAGCAGATCCGCGACGTGCGCGCGCAGGTCGACCGCGCGACGCTTGAGTTCTTCATCCACGGCGCGCTGTGCGTCGCCTACTCGGGACAGTGCTACATCAGCCACGCCCACACCGGCCGCAGCGCCAACCGCGGCAGCTGCTCGCAGGAGTGCAGGCTGCCCTACACGGTGACCGATTCGTCCGGGCGCGTGATCGCGCACGAGAAGCACGTGCTGTCGATCAAGGACAACGACCAGAGCGCCAACCTCGCGGCGCTGGTCGACGCCGGCGTGCGCAGCTTCAAGATCGAAGGCCGCTACAAGGACCTGGGCACCGTCAAGAACGTCACCGCGCACTACCGCCAGCTGTTCGACGCGCTGCTCGAGGGCCGCGGTGATCTGAAGCCCGCCTCGTCGGGCCGCACGACGTTCACCTTCACACCCGACCCGCAGCGCAACTTCAACCGCGGCGCCACCGATTACTTCGTCAACGGCCGCAGCGACGACCTGGCCGCCTTCGACACGCCCAAGCATGCCGGACTGCCAGTCGGCTACGTGGCGCGCGTGACGCCGTCGCAGGTCGAGATCGAGCTCGCCGACGAAACGCTGGCGCTGGCCAACGGCGACGGCTTGACGCACTACGACCTCCAGCACAACCTCGTCGGCTGGCAGGTCAACACCGCGCAGCGCGTCGGCGGCCGCCTGTGGCGTGCGCAGCCCAACGAGCCGATCGAGTCGCTCAAGGGTCTGCGCGCCGGCACCGCGCTGCACCGCAACCGCGACATGGCGTGGGACCGTGCACTTGCGCACAAGAGCGCCGAGCGCCGCATCGGCGTCACGCTGCGGCTGCGCGAGACCGCGAACGGCATCGCGCTCGAGGTGCGCGACGACGACGGCATCGGCGCGCACAGCGAGGTCATGCTGGCCCGGCAGCCCGCGCGAGACGCCGCGCAAGCACGCGCCACGATCCGTGAACACCTTGACCGGCTCGGCAACACGATCTTCCGGGCCCGCGCGATCGAGGTCGAACTCGGGCAGCCGTGGTTCATGCCGGCCAGCACGCTCAACGCGCTGCGCCGCGATGCGATCGCGGCGCTCGAAGCGGCGCGCACGGCGGCGCTGCAGCGCCCCGAGCGCGCCAGGCCTGTCGAGCCGCCGGTGCCCTACCCCGGCGATGCGCTGAGCTACCTGGCCAACGTCTACAACCGGGCCGCGCACGACTTCTACGTCCGGCACGGCGTGAAGTTCATCGACGCCGCCTACGAGAGCCACCAGGAACTCGGCGACGTCAGCCTGATGATCACCAAGCACTGCGTACGCTGGTCGCTGAGCCTGTGCCCCAAGCAGGCCAAGGGAGTGACCGGCGTGCAGGGCACGATCCGCGCCGAGCCGCTGACGATGACCAGCGGCGGCGACACGCTGACGCTGCGCTTCGACTGCAGGCCGTGCGAGATGCACGTCGTGGGCCGGATCAAGCGCCGCGTGCTGCAGGACGCCAGGGCCGAGCCGATCACCTTCTACCGCGCTCGCAAGCGGGTGGCCGCGTGAGGGCCGGCCTCGGGTTGGCGCTGGCGTCGCGGCCAAGCGCCCGGGCAACGCGGGCGCAAGCACCCCGGGCCGCGACACGCCTTCCAACCGGCGTCTAGTCGGCGTCGACTTCGGCGCGCAGCGCCCGCCAGGCCTGCGCGTCGGCGCGCTTCAGCAGCTTCAGCTCGTCGCGCAGCCGCTCGAGCCGTTGTTGCGCGTGGGCGCGCTTGATCGCATCGACCTCGCGCTCGATCTTCTGCAGCGCGACTGCGCGCTTGTCCTTCTTCACCGCGGGCGGCGCGTGCTCGATCAGCAGGTCCACCGCGTCCATCATGCGGCCGATCTGGCGGCCATAGCTGTGACGCTGGACGATCGCCTGCTCGGTGTCGGGCGCGCTGGAGTTCTGCTCGGTCACCTGGATCAGGTTGCCGAACGTCCAGCCGGGATTGATCGGCTGCGTCAGTTGTCGTGGCGCCAGCGAGAACGCCTGCGCGGCCTGCAGCGCCAGCCACCACGGCGCGAGCGCGGCGTCGGTCCAGGTCGGCGTGGTGGTGACGTCGCTCATGTCGCTGCCCCTGCGGCGGCCGCCTGCAACGGCCGGCTGACCACTTCGAACTGCGCCGCGTTGGCGCGCAACCACGACTCGGCGCGCGATTCGTCCTGCTGCAGCGGGTGGAAATCGGCGCGCCGGTAGTGCGCCCACGGGCCGGCGAGCACGCGCAGCATGCCGCCGCGGCCGAACAGGAAGCGCCAGCCGCTCGCCCACGTGCGCCAGCGCCAGAAGCTGCCGTCGTGCCACAGGTTGTTCACCGTCTGGCGCAACGCGTCGCTCAGGAAGTGCCACGTCACCAGGCGGAACAGCCGCAGGCGCCACGGCTCGTTGCCGCCGAGCGCAAGATAGAGGTCGAACGCGGTGGCGCGGTGCTCGGTCTCCTCGCTGGCATGCCACAGCCACAGCGTGGCCAGGCGGGGTTCGGTGCCGTCGAGCGCCGACGGGGTGGACAGCAGGTACTCGGCCAGGATCGCCGTCAGGTGCTCGGTGGCCGCGGTCGCGCCGACGCCCTGGCGCACGTCGGCGCCCTCCAGCCGCTTCATGCGGCGCAGCGCGCGCACCTCCCAGTGGTTGCGCAGCCCCTGCGCGGCCAGGTGCGCGTTGAACAGCGCGTGGATGCGCCGGTGCGTCGCCTCCTGGCCGACGAAGGCCTTGATCATCGGCTCGAAGCGCGCGCGCTCGGCCTCGGGCAGCGTCTGCACGCCGGCGCGCACCGCGTCGATGAAGAACTGCTCGCCCACCGGAAAACTCATCGACAGCGCGTTGAACCAGGCGGTGCGGAAGGCATCGCCGCCGCACCAGTGGCGAGGCGGCGGCGTATCGAGGTCGATCAACAGGCGGCGGACGACGGGCTCGGACATGACGGCGAACATACCACCACGCGCGCGGTCGGCGGCACGACGGTGCATCATGCACGCCATGGTCCCGCTCTCGATCCTCGATCTCGCCCCCATCGTCGAAGGCAGCGATGCCGCCACGGCATTGCGCAACAGCCTCGACCTCGCCCGGCACGCCGAAGCCTGGGGTTACAAGCGCTACTGGGTGGCCGAGCACCACAACATGGACGGCGTCGCCAGCTCGGCCACCGCGGTGCTGATCGCGCACATCGCCGGCGGCACCAAGACGATCCGCGTCGGCTCGGGCGGCATCATGCTGCCCAACCATGCGCCGCTGGTGATCGCCGAAGCGTTCGGCACGCTGGCCACGCTGTTCCCGGGCCGGATCGACCTCGGCCTCGGCCGCGCGCCGGGCACAGACCAGCTCACCGCGCGGGCGCTGCGCCGGCACCTGGCGAGCAACGAAGAAGACGACTTCCCGCGCGACGTCGTCGAGCTGATCGGCTACCTCGAAGCGCCGCGGCCGGGCATGCCGGTGCGCGCGATCCCCGGCGTCGGCACGCAGGTGCCGGTGTGGATCCTCGGCTCGAGCCTGTACGGCGCGCAGCTCGCCGCCTACCTCGGACTGCCCTATGCATTCGCGTCGCACTTCGCGCCCGATCTGCTGGACCAGGCGCTGGCCGTGTATCGGCAGACCTACCGCCCGTCGCCGCGCTGGCCCGAGCCGCACGCGATGGTCGGCGTCAACGTCGTCGCCGCCGACAGCGATGCCGAGGGCGCGCGGCTGCTCACGTCGCTGCAGCAGCGCTTTCTGGGCATGCGCCGCGGCGTGCGCGGGCCGCTGCCGCGGCCGGTGCCGTCGATGGACGGCCTGTGGAGCAACGACGAGCGCGCCGGCGTGCAGCGCATGCTGGCGGCCACCGCCAGCGGCGGCCCCGACAAGGTGCGGCGCGAGCTCGAAGCCATCGTCGAACGCACCGGCGCCGACGAGTTGATCAT
>DATIFD010000581.1:0-3697 GCA_035455385.1 Burkholderiaceae bacterium | reverse complement strand
CGGTTGCGACGCCTACCTCGGAAAGCCGCTGCAGCCCAGCGAACTGCTGCAGGTGGTGGGTCTGCGCCGCGGCCGGTGACCTGGCGGCGTCAGGGCGCGCCGTCGCGCGGCCGTTCCTGCCAGGCGGCCAGCAAGGCCGCGGCGGCAATCAACAGGCCCCCGGCCACCGTCCGAGGCTGCAGCGTGGCGGCCCCGAGTGCGACCGCCGACACGCTCGCGAACACCACTTCGCTGACCATCACCACCGCGGTGGTGGCCGCATGCAGATGCGCGGCGCCGATCTGCAGCGATAGGTTCGAGGCCATGAACCACAGCGCCATCAGCAGCACCCACGGCCCCCAGCCGGTGGCTGCGCCCCACGGCGGCGACGCGACGCCGATGCCTGCGGCAGCCAGCGCCACGATTGCACTGACCCCCGCGCCGCCGGCGAACATCGCCAGCGCGCGCGACGACGCGGGCCGGCCGGCTTCGCGACGCAACATCACGGTGTTGAGCGCGAACGACAGGCCGCCGACCAACCCCAGCCAGTCTGCGCCCTGGCGCGGCCATGGCCAACCGCCCTCAGAAGGCCACAGCACGACCAGTGCGCCGGTCACCGCCAGCAGCGCGCGCAACAGCACGCCGACGTGCAACGGCTCGCGCAGCAGCCAGCGGGCGAGCACGACGCTCCACATCGGCATCAGGTAGAACAGCAGCACGACCCGCACCACGTCGCCCACCGTGACGCCCCAGTTGAAGCTGGCATTGGTGAGCCCCGATGCGAGCAGCAGCACCCACAGCCCCGGCGTGCGGCAGAGGTCGCGCACGGCGGCCGGGCGCCAGAGCACGAGCGCGGCGGCCACCACGGCGTAGATCAGCGCGGTCGACCACAGCGGATGCACGCCAAGCGCCTGTAGCTGCCGCAACGGCCACCACGAGACGCCCCAGGTGAACGCATTGAACAGCAGCGCCGACACCGCCGCCAACGGCCCCACGGGCGAACGCATCGTCGCTCGCGCCTTCAACGCCGCGCCGCCATCGCGCCGCGTCAGGTCCGGTCGGAGCGTGCGATCGCGAGCAGCCGCTCCACCTCGTCGCGATGGCGCACGCAGTTGCGGCGGTGCCACTGGCCGATCAATGCCATCGTGCCCGTGACGACCACCCCGAACACCGCGATCGAGACGAACGCCGACAGGCCGAACTTGGTCATCCCGGTGTAGAACGCGCCGAGCCCGAGGATCGCCGCCTGCTCGTTGAAGTTCTGCACCGCGATCGAGCGGCCGGCACCCATCAGGTTGTGGCCGCGGTGCTGCAGCAGCGCGTTCATCGGCACCACCAGGAAGCCGCCGATCGCGCCGAGCAGGATCATGAACGGCGCCGCCACCCACGGCTCGCGGATGACGTTCAGGCCGATCACCAGCACACCCATCGCCACGCCGAGCGGAATCACGCGGGTCGCGTGCTCGAGCCGCATCAGCCACGACGCGATCACCGCGCCCGCCGCGGTGCCGATGGCCACCACGCCCACCAGCGACGACGCCTGCGTCGTGCTGTAGCCGAGCGCCGCCGCCGCCCAGGCGAACACGATCACGCGCAGATTGCCCGACACGCCCCAGAACAGCGTGGTGGTGGCCAGCGAGATCTGGCCCAGCTTGTCGGCCCACAGCCGCGCGTTGCACTGGCTGAAGTCGCCCACCAGGCTGAGCACATTGCCCGACAGCGGCTGCAGCGGCGCCTCGGTGCGCGGGATGTACAGATTGAACACGGCCGCGATCACGTAGAGCAGCACGATCGATGCGATCGCCGCCTCCGGCGGCGTCTCGACGCCGGTGTCGAAGAACGGGAAGTCGAACGTCAGCAGCCAGGGAGCGACGCGCCCACCCACCAGCTGGCCGCCGAGCAGCACGCCGAGGATGATCGACGCGATCGTCAGCCCCTCGATCCAGCCGTTGGCCTTCACCAGCTGCGACGGCGGCAGCAGCTCAGTCAGGATGCCGTACTTGGCCGGCGAGTAGGCGGCTGCGCCCAGGCCGACCACCGCGTAGGCCAGCAGCGGGTGGCTGCCGAACAGCATCAAGAGGCAGCCGGCCACCTTGATCATGTTGGAGACGAACATGACGCGCCCCTTGGGCACGGCGTCGGCAAAGGCGCCCACCAGCGGCGCCAGCAGCACGTAGAACAGCGCGAACATCGGCGTCAGCGCCGGGATCTGCCAGCCGGGTGCGTGCGTCGTCTTCAGCAACTCGATGGCGCCGACCAGAAGCGCGTTGTCGGCCAGCGAGCTGAAGAACTGCGCCGACATGATGGTGTAGAAGCCTCTTTTCATCGCTTCTCGTGCGGCGCCCCCAACGGCGCACAGACGGCTGGATCGGTAAGTAGGGTGCGGCCGTGGGCGGGGCGTTATAGCACGCACGAACACCCGCCTCGACGACGGCGCCGCGCTGGCAGAATCGTCCGCGGGATAGCCCTGCCCCGCGTTTCGAGGCCGATTCTTCATGCCCAGACCGATCGAAGCGCTCGTACACCGCGATGCGGTGGCGCACAACCTCGCGCGCGCGCGCGAGCTGGCGCACGGCGCACGCGTGTGGGCGGTGGTCAAGGCCAACGCCTACGGCCACGGCATCGAGCGCGTGTTCGAGCCGCTGCGCGCGGCCGACGGCTTCGCGCTGCTCGACTTGGCCGAGGCCGAGCGGGTGCGGCGCCTGGGCTGGCGCGGCCCGGTGCTGCTGCTCGAGGGCTGCTTCGAGGCGCGCGACCTCGAGCTGTGCTCGCGGCTCAACCTGTGGCACACGGTGCACCGCGAGGCGCAGATCGACTGGCTCGCCGCACACAAGACCGAACAGCCGCACCGCGTGTTCCTCAAGCTGAACAGCGGCATGAACCGCCTCGGCTTCGCGCCGCACGCCTTTCGCGCCGCATGGGCACGCCTGAACGCGCTGCCGCAGGTCGACGAGATCTCGCTGATGACGCACTTCTCCGATGCCGACGGCGCCGGCGGCGTGGCGGCTCAGCTGGCCGTCTTCGAGCGCGCGGTCGACGGCCTGCCCGGCGAGCGCACGCTGGCCAACAGCGCCGCGTTGCTGCGCCACGCGCCGGCCACCGCGGCCGACTGGGTGCGCCCGGGCATCATGGTGTACGGCGGCGCGCCGGACCATCCGCAGCACACGTCGGCGCATTGGCAGCTGCAGCCGGCGATGACGCTGCGTGCGCAGCTGATCGGCGTGCAGCAGCTGCAGCGCGGCGACGCCGTCGGCTATGGCAACACCTTCGTCGCCGACTCGGCCGTCCGCATCGGCGTGGTCGCCTGTGGCTATGCCGACGGCTATCCGCGCCATGCACCGAGCGACACGCCGGTGCTGGTGGACGGCGTGCGCACGCGCACGGTCGGCCGCGTCTCGATGGACATGATCATGGTGGACCTGACGCCCGTGCCGCAGGCCGCGCCCGGCAGCGAGGTCACGCTGTGGGGCCACGGCCCGCGCGACCACGTGCTGCCGATCGACGAGGTCGCGCACGCGGCGGGCACGGTCGGCTACGAATTGATGTGCGCGCGGGCCCCGCGGGTGCCGACGCGCGTCGTCTGAGGCCGGCGAGGCCGCGATGCCGCGCATGCCGTTCGTGCTCGACGAGCGCGAGGTGCGCTTCGAGGCGGTGCGTGCGCAGGGCGCCGGTGGACAGAACGTCAACAAGGTGTCCAACGCCGTCGTGCTGCGCTTCG
>DATIFD010000580.1:0-3695 GCA_035455385.1 Burkholderiaceae bacterium | reverse complement strand
GCCTATACGCAGGCCGGGCTGCTGCTCACCTTCGGCTGGGACGTCGAAGACATCGCCCGCCGCTCGGCGACGTATGTGGATCGCATCCTGCGCGGCGCCCGGCCGCAGGACCTGCCAGTCGAACAGGTGTCGAAATTCAAGCTCGGTGTCAACCTGGCCACCGCGCGCGCGATCGGCATCAGGATGCCCCCGGCGCTGCTGGCGCGCGCCGACGAGGTGGTGCAGTGACCGGGAAGAAGACATCCAGCGTCGGGAACCGTGCCCGCGCGCCGATGCAGTCCCACAGAAAGATCGCGAGGCCGGGGTCTCCGGTCCACAGCGAATGGCGCAACTGGCCGTGGCGCTCGGCGTCGGCTTCGGCCTGCCCGATCGCGTGCATCGCGAACGCCCGCGCGCGCTCGAGCCACAGCGGATCTTGGGTGCGCTCGTAGAGCACCAGGAAGGCGTAGGCGTTGCCGGCCGTGCCGTGGCACAGGTTGGCGCCCTTGGCGAGCGGGCCTGCTCGCCAGATGGTCTCGCCGGCCGCACGCAGCAGCGGGTCGAGGACCTCATGCGGCGGGAACCGCGCCAGGCAGATCACGAAGCCCGGTGCGCCGTGGCAGTACTGCATCAGCCAGCGCGGCTGGCGCCCCGCGGGCACGATGAGCTCGGGTCGCCAGTTGACGAGATCGCCCTCGCGCGTCGCGCTGCGCGTCACGGTGTCGGCGATGCAGCGCTGCCAGAACGCCCACTCGTCGGCACCGAGCACGTCGCGCGCGCGGGTCAGCGCGTGCGCGGTGGCCACGAAGCCGTGCACGCCGTCGAGGTACGAGCAGCGCTGGCCGTACAGATGCTGCAGCCAGTAGTGGCAGCCGTGCTCGTCGGACCACTGCAGCTCGCTGCGCAGCTGGGCCGCGAGGCGGCGGATCAGATCGACCCAGCGCGCGTCGCCGCTGCGTTCGTGCAGGAACGTGGCCGCGAGCAGCGAGCCGGGTGAGCCCCACATCAGCTCGCGCGCCGGGTGGTCGAGGTTGCTCTCGATCAGCCAGGCGATCGCGTCGGTGCGCGCCGCGCCCGGATCGTGACCCCAAGCCATCAACTCGATGCCCAGGTCGCCCATCAGGTACGAGCCGAAGTCTTCGAAGCCCGCGGCGCGCAACCAGGCGCGGTTGTCGTCGCGCAGGCGGCCCAGATCCACCTGCTCGGCCACCGTCGCGCCGCACGCGCCCAGCGCATGCAGATGGCGCAGCGCCCACACGACACCCGCCGCGCCGAAGTACAGCGACGTCGCGAGCGCCGACGGGTCGTCGCCGGGATCGAGGTCTTTCGGGTGCGAGGGCCAGTAGCGGCCGGGCACGAACGCCGCCTGCGTCTCGCGCACGATCCAGTCGATCGCGTCGCGGGCGCGCGGCTCGCTCCACGGCAGCGCCCGCAAGGGCTCGTGGCGGGCAGGATCGAACAGCATCGGGTGTTTCTCGCGCGGAGCGCCGATTGGAACTCAATCCACCGGGGCGAGCCGGCCGGCCTGCCATGCAGACGGTTTACCCTTCGCCATCCGGCGCGGCACGGCCTGCCCGGTGGAGTATCACGATGACCCTGCACCCGATTCGTCCGTTCCTGCTGATCGTCACGCTGCTGGCAGCGTGCGGCACCACCGTCGTCAACCCCGTCACCGGCCAGGCCGAGCGCACGGTGATGGATGAATCGGCCGAGATCGCCGAGGGTGCAAAGGCGCACCAGCAGGTGCTGCAGGAGTACGGCGCCTACGACAACGCGAAGGTGCAGTCCTACGTCAACGACCTCGGACAGAAGCTCGCCAGGCAGTCGCACCGCGCCAACCTGAAGTGGACCTTCACGGTGCTCGACAGCCCGGAGATCAACGCGTTCGCGCTGCCCGGCGGCTACGTCTACGTGACGCGCGGCATCATGGCCTACCTCGAGAGCGAGGCTGAGCTGGCCGGCGTGATGGGCCACGAGATCGGCCATGTCACCGCGCGGCACGGCGCGCAGCGTGCGACGCGCGAGCAGACCGCCGGCATCGGCGTCATCGCGGCCACCGTGCTCGGCGCGGTGCTCGAGGCCGGTGGGCTGAGTGGTGCCACCGACATCGCGAGCCAAGTGTCGCAAACGGCGGCGGCAGGCTACATCGCGTCGTACAGCCGCGACCAGGAGACGCAGGCCGACGAGCTCGGCGCCGAGTACCTGGCGCGCAACCGCTACGACCCGCAGAACATGGTCGAGGTGATCCGGGTGCTGAAGAGCCAGGAGCAGTTCGCGATCGACACGGCCAAGTCGGAGGGCAAGGCCCCGCCATCGTCCGCCGGCTGGCTTGCCTCGCACCCGGCCAACGACAAGCGGCTGGCCGACATCAAGGCCTTCGCCGCCAAGTACAAGGGCCAGACCGGCTATGCCGACAACGGTCGCGCGCCCTACCTGCAGGTGATCGACGGCATGGTCTATGGCGACAGCGCCGACCAGGGCGTGGTGCGCGGGCGCAACTTCTATCACGAGGGCCTGGGCATCGCGATCACGGCGCCGCAGGGGTGGCAGATCCAGAACTCGGCCGACGCGATCGCGCTGGTCAACGGTGCCGCCGATGCCGGCCTCATCATGCGGCTGGTGCCGGCCAAGGCCGGCAAGACGCACGAGGACGTGATCCGCAACGCGATCAAGCCGGTCGACGCGCGCACCGAGAAGCGCACCGTGCACGGCCTGGCCGCCACGCACCTGACCGGCACCGTGCGCAACCAGCAAGGCCAGAGCCGACCGGTGAACCTCACGCTGGTCACCGGCCCGGGCGATCGCATCTACCTGCTGCAGTACGCGGCCAAGGATGCCGCGGCGCTGCAGCGCGCCGGTGCCGGCCTGTCGGAGGCCGAGTCGTCGTTCCGCGCGCTGACGTCATCCGACCGCACCGCCGCGCGACCGTGGCGCGTGCAGACGGTGCCGTACCCGCGCGGCGGCTTCGCCGAACTGGCGCGCTCGTCGCCGCTGCCCGCCGCCCGCGCCGAAGCCCAGCTCAAGCTGCTCAACGGCGTGTACGACGGCGGCGCCGCACCGACGCCGGGGCAGCCGGTGAAGGCCGTCGTGGGCTGAGTGGCCGCAGGCTCACCCGCGGCGCGGGTGGCTCGTCGGCTTCAGCGGTCGCGGACGAAGTCGATGAATCCGCGCTCCACGTTCGTCGACACCAGCCTCACGTGCAGCGGTTCGCCGACCTCGAAGTCGTCGGCTCCCGGCCCCATGAGCATGCCCTCCACGGGCGGCGCGAGCACGCGCACGAAGGTACCCGACGGCGTGCGGCCGGTGACGAGGGCATCGAAGGTGTGGCCGATGCGCGACTGCAGCAGCAGCGCAGCTTCCGACTTGCGCATGCGTCGCTCCACCTTCTGTGCGGCGTCTTCTTGTTGCGTGCAGTGCGGCGCCAGCTGCGCCAATTCGGCCAGGCTGTACGCCGCTGGGCCGCCGCTCAGCACCGACTTGACCATGCGCAGCGTGACCAGATCAGGGAAGCGACGGTTCGGTGCCGTGGAGTGCGTGTAGTCGCGCACGGCGAGGCCGAAGTGGCCGATCGGCTCGGCGCCGGGGACGTCGACGGCGTACTCGCCGGAGCCCATCAGCTTCACGATGGTGAGCGAGAGATCGGGGAAGCGCAGCGGATCGACCCGCTTCTGCCGCAGCAGGAACGCCTCGAGCGCCGCGGAATCCGGCTCGGCGGG
>DATIFD010000579.1:0-8288 GCA_035455385.1 Burkholderiaceae bacterium | reverse complement strand
GTCTACTACCCGAATTTGACGATCAAGGGTGCGATACAGGCGATCCGCGTCGCGCGGCCGATCGCGGTGGACAAGACCATCGTCGAGAGCTGGACCTTCCGCCTGAAGGGCGCACCGACCGAGCTGCTGGAGCGCACCTGCACCTACTCGCGGCTGATCAATTCACCGTTCTCGGTGGTGGGTCACGACGACCTGCACGCGTACCGGGCGATCCAGCAGGGCCTGCACGCCAGCGGCAACGACTGGGTCAGCCTGCACCGCAACCACGACCCGGCCGAGGTGGATCTGAAGGAGATCACCGCCATCGGCACCAGCGAGATCTCGATGCGCAACCAGTACCGGGCCTGGGCGCGCTACATGACGTTGACGATGTGAAGCCGGCCCTGATCGCCTCCGACGTCACGGTGCAGCAGGCGATCGACCTGGTGCTGCTGGAGGCGCGCCTGCTCGACGAGGCGCGCTACGACGAGTGGAACGCGCTGTTCACCGATGACGGCATCTACTGGGTGCCGCTGGTTCCCGACCAGCCCGAGGGGCTCCATCACACATCGCACCTGTACGAGGACAAGCTGCTGCGCGATCTGCGCGTGCAGCGCCTGAAGAGCCCGCGGGCGTTCTCGCAGCAGCCCAGGAGCCGCGGCCACCACCTGCTGCAGGTGCCGAGCATCGAGGTGTTCGAGCCCACCGGCAATCGCTTCGTCACGCGCTGCCAGTTCCACTACACGGAGGCGCAGAACGACGAAGTCAACCTCTTCGTCGGCACCGTGTTCCACCACCTGTGCGTGCACGACGGAGCGCTGCGCATCGCGCTCAAGCGCGTCAACCTGCTCAACAGCGACGCCGCGCTGCCGGCGGTGCAGTTGTTCATCTAGCGACGGCGCGCGGCGGGCGTGAGCACGGTCCACGCGCTGTTCACCCGGACGGCGGCGCGCGCGCCGCAGGCGGACTTCTTGTTCGTCGAGGCCGTCACTGCGCGGACCTACGGCATCGACGGCGGCGCCATCGGCTGGGCACGGGCGGCGGCGCAAGTCGAGCCGTTGCGCCACGCCTATGCGGCAGCGGGCTACGGGCACGGGCATCGCGTGGGCCTGTTGCTGGAGAACCGCCCGGGGTTCTTCCTGCACTGGTTCGCGCTCAATGCGCTGGGCGTCAGCGTGGTGCCGATCCACGCGGACCTGCGCGCGGCCGAGCTGCGCTACCTGATCGGGCACAGCGAGATCGTGCTCGCGGTCACGCTGCCGTCGCACGAGCGCGCGCTGCTGGCCGCCGCAGCCGACGTGGGATCGCGCCTGAACACATGGGCGGTCGATGCGGCGCGTTCGTTCTCGGTGCCCGCGGGCTCGCCGCCGTCGCCGCACGATGCTGCGCTGCGCGCTGGCGAGCCGATCGGCGAGGACACCGAGTGCGCGCTGCTGTACACCTCGGGCACCACCGGGCGGCCCAAGGGGTGCATCCTCGCCAACCGCTACTTTCTCGACGCCGGGCGCTGGTATGCGAACCTGGGTCATCTGTGCACGGTGCGGCCCGACAGCGAGCGCGTCATCACGCCGCTGCCGCTGACGCACATGAACGCGATGGCGTTCTCCACCATGGTGGTGCTGACCGCCGGCGGCTGCCTGATCCAGCTCGACCGCTTTCATCCGGCGAGCTGGTGGCGCAGCGTGCGCGAGTCCGGCGCCACGGTCGTGCACTACCTCGGGGTGATGCCGGCGATGCTCCTTTCTGCCCCGCCGTCTGCCGACGACCGCCAGCACGCCGTGCGCATCGGCTTCGGCGCCGGGGTCGACCGCAAGCTGCACGCGGTGTTCGAAGCACGCTTCGGCTTCCCGCTGCTCGAGGCGTGGGCGATGACCGAGACCGGCTCAGCCGCCTGCGTGATGGCGCACCGCGAGCCGCGCCACGTCGGTACCAGCTGCATCGGCCGCGCCGACGCAGCCACGATGCAATGGCGCCTGGTCGACGACGCAGGCACCGATGTCGCTGCCGGCGAGCCTGGCGAGCTGTGGGTGCGCGCCAGCGGGCGCGACCCGCGCCGCGGCTTCTTCGGCGGCTATCTGAAGGACCAGGCCGCCACCGAGGAAGCCTGGGCCGGCGGCTGGTTCCACACGGGGGACATCGTGCGTGCCGACGGCGGCGGCAACCTCTATTTCGTCGACCGCAAGAAGAACGTCATCCGCCGCAGCGGCGAGAACATCTCGGCGGTCGAGGTCGAGAGCGTGCTGAATCAGCATCCTCTGGTGCAGGCTTCGGCGGTCGCGGCCGCCCCGGATACGGTGCGCGGCGACGAGGTGCTGGCCTGCATCGTGACGCGGCAGCCGCTGGCGCCAGGCGAACGCGAGGCGGCCGCGCGCGCGCTCGTCGAGCACGCGCTGGCGCAGCTGTCGTACTTCAAGGCGCCGGGCTACGTCGCGTTCGTCGATGCGCTGCCGCTGACACCGTCGCAGAAGATCCAGCGCGGCGAATTGAAGGCGATGGCGGCGCAGCTGCCGGGGCAGCCGCACTGCGTCGACACCCGCGCGCTGAAGCGCCGCCCGCAACCGTGAGCACGAGCGGCCGCCCCGAAGCGATCGGGCCGCAGCGCGCAGCGCGGAGGCTCGCGAGGTGACCCGTCGCGGCTACGACGGCGTGGCGCTCGCGGTGCCGGTGTCGGTGCCGTACGTGCGCTATTCGATCCGCGGCGCGCACTGGTTCATCGGGCAGGCGGTGCGGCGACTCTGCGATGCGTCGGGCCTGCCCAAGGAGCAGTTCGACGGTCTCACGGTCAGCAGCTTCACGCTGGCGCCCGACACCGCGGTCGGCGTGACGCAGCACCTCGGGCTGTCGCCGCGCTGGCTCGACCACATTCCCACCGGCGGCGCGTCGGGCGTGATGGCGGTGCGCCGGGCGGCGCGCGCGGTGCAGACGGGCGATGCCGACATCGTGGCCTGCGTTGCCGCCGACACCAACCATGTCGACTCGTTCCGCCAGATGCTCGGCAGCTTCAGCCAGTTCGCGCGCGATGCCACGCATCCGTACGGCTCGGGTGGTCCGAACGCGGTGTTCGCTTTCATCACCGACCACACGATGCGCACCAGCGGCGCCACGCGCGAGGACTTCGGCCACCTGTGCATCGACCAGCGGGCCAACGCGCTGGCGGCCGGCAGCAAGCTATTCAAGCGCGCATTGACGATGGACGAGTACCTCGCGGCGCGGCCGATCGCCGAGCCGCTGCATCTGTTCGACTGCGTGATGCCGTGTGCCGGTGCCGAGGCGTTCCTGGTCTTGCGCAGCGAGCGCGCGCGCGACCTCGGGCTGCCGCACGTGCTGCTGCGCGGTGCCATCGAGCGCCACAACGCGTACGCGGACGACCCGGTCATGGTGCGCGGCGGCTGGTGCGTCGACCGCGATGAGCTGTACGCGATGGCCGACGCCAAGCCGGCCGATGTCGACCTCGTGCAGACCTACGACGACTACCCGGTCATCGTGATGAGCCAGTTCGAGGATCTCGGCTTCTGCGACAAGGGCGAAGGGCCGGCGTTCGTGCGCGCGCACCGCTTCACCTGGGATGGCAGCTTCCCCAACAACACCAGCGGTGGCCAGCTGTCGGCCGGCCAGGCCGGCGCCGCCGGCGGCTTTCTGGGCATCACCGAGACGATTCGCCAGCTGACCGGCCTGGCGGTGGGGCGCACGGTGCCGGATGCGAGGCTCGGCCTCGTCAGCGGCTACGGCATGGTCACCTACGACCGCTGCCTGTGCACCGGCGCATTGATTCTCGGAGCGTCGTCGTGAGCCCGCCACCGGTCAGGCCCAGGCGCAAGAACCCGGTGCTGCGCACGAGGCAGATCAACCTGCCGCCGGCGGCGCGCAGCCGGGTAGCGCTGGGGCTCACCGCCGCTGCCGCGATGGGACGCTTCGAGCTGCAGCAGTGCGCGCAATGCCAGGCCGTGCTGTATCCGCCGCGCGAAGCCTGCCCGCGCTGCGCCGGCGTGCGGCTGCCGTGGCGCGCGCAGAACGGCGAGGGCTCGCTGCTCGCCGGAACGACGCTGCACCACAGCAACGACCTCTTCTTCCGCGAGCGGCTCCCATGGCGACTCGGCTTGGTGAAGCTCGACGCAGGGCCCACGCTGATGGTCCACCTGCACAGCGCCGCGGCACTGCCGACCGGGCGCGACGCGACGCGCGTGCGGGTCATTGCACGACTCGATCGCGCCGGCCAGGCGGTGCTGATTGCCCTTCCACCCGAGGACACGACGAACATGGCCAACGACCCGATGCTGCGCGAGATGAGCACCGACCCCCGGCTGCACAAGGTGCTTGTCACCGACGGCATGACCGCGGTCGGGCAGGCGCTGGTGCGCGAATTCGCCGATGCCGGCGCCGAGCTGATCTGGGTCGGCCACGCCGAACCGTGGAAGCAGCACGGCAGCGGCCTCGACAGCATTGCATCGCTGCCCGCAGTGGCGATGGTGCCGCTGGACCTCACCGACGGCCGCTCGGTGCAGGCGCTCGCCGGCGAGATCGGCGGCAAGGTCGACATCGTCGTCAACAACGCCGAGGTGCATCGCACGTTCGGCATCGCAGCCCGGCGCGGCACCGACGTGGCCAGGCTGGAGATGGAGATCAACTACTTCGGCGCGTTGCGGTTGGCGCAGTCGTTCGGACCTGCGCTGGCCGGCCGCAGCGCCGACGGCACGACCAACGCGTGTGCCTGGGTGAACCTGCTGTCGATCTACGCGCTGACCAACTTTCCGCCGCACGGCACCTATTCGGCGAGCAAGGCCGCCGCGCACTCGCTGGCGCAGTGCCAGCGCGCCGAGCTGCGCCACGCCGGCATCCGCGTGGTCAACGTGTTCCCCGGGCCGGTCGACGACGAGTGGAACCAGAACATGCCACCGCCGAAGCTGGCGCCGGCGGCGCTGGCTGCTGCGGTGGTGAAGGCGCTGCGCGACGGGGTCGAGGACGTCTACCCCGGCGACGTGGCGCACGAGTGGTTCGAGCGCTGGCGCGACGATCCGAAGGTGCTCGAGCGCGAACTCGCGCTGGGAGCCGCGTGATGGCTGCCACCACGACGTCGCGCAAAGCCGCCGCGGCGGGGTCGCTCTCGCCGGCACAGCTGCTGTCGTTGCTCGCCGGCGCTCTTGGCAGCGGCCGCATCCGCGTGGTCGACCTGACGCAGACGCTGGCGCCGGAGTTTCCGCAGATCGCGCTGCCGCCGGAGATGGGACAGTGCTGGCCGTTTCGCATCGAGGAGGTATCCCGTTACGACGAGCGCGGACCGGGCTGGTACTGGAACAATTTCTCGTGCGGCGAGCACACCGGCACCCACTTCGACGCGCCGATCCACTGGATCTCGGGCAAGGACCTGCCGCATGGATCGGTGGACACGATTCCTGTGCAGCACTTCATTGCACCGGCTTGTGTCGTCGATTGTTCGGCACAGGCCGCGGCCGACCCCGACTACCTGCTGTCGGTGGCCGACTTGGAAGCATTCGAGCGCGCGCACGGCCGCGTCCCCGCCGGGTCGTGGCTGCTGATGCGCACCGACTGGTCCAAGCGCTGGACGCGGGCGGGCGATGCGCTGGCGTATCAGAACTTCGACGAACAGGGGCAGCACACGCCGGGCCCGAGCAGCGACGCTGTGCGCTGGTTGGTCGAGCAGCGCCAGGTGCTCGGGTTCGGCTCGGAAGCGATCGGCACCGATGCCGGGCAGGGCGCGCACCTGCGTCCGCCATATCCGTGCCACACCTTCATGCACGGGGCGGGTCGCTATGGACTGCAGTGCCTGACCAACCTCGACCAGGTGCCGCCGACCGGCAGCGTGCTGGTCTGCCCGCCGCTGAAGATCCAGCGCGGCAGCGGCAGCCCGCTGCGCGTGCTGGCCCTGGTGCCCGAGCCCCACGGCTGACGATCGCGCGTCGACACACAAAGTCTCACAAACGCGGTAGACCGACGGCGGCGGTTGATTGCATGGCCCCGCGAACGTGGGGGCGGTCTGCTGCCATGGCGTATCCGGTTCGCGACTTCGGTCACGCGCTCCGGGGATGGTCGCGGCAAGGCGCTGCGGTCACGCTGGCGGTCATCATCCACGCGCGTCGAGCGCATGTCCACGCCGTCATCTCACGTGCCGCCTCCTGCGGGAGATCGTCTCGATCTGTCCGCCTTCCTGCCACTGCGTTCGGCGGAACAGGCGTTGCTGCAGGCGTTCGCCAACGACGAGATCGCCCGCATCGGGCTGCGCCGACCGCTGACGCCGCTGCCGTCGGTGAGCGTGCGCGGCGCACTGGTGGCGTACCTGGCGCGCCATGGCGGTGTCGCGCGCCGCCTGCAGATCGTGGGCGCGTGGATCGAAGGGGCGCTGGATCTGCGCGATGCCTCGGTACCCGAGGGTCTGTGGTTCTTTCGCTGTGTCTTCGACACCTCGCCGCGGTTCGACGGCGCGCGCATCGGCGGCAGCCTGGCGTTCCCGGGTTGCCTGCTGCCGGGTCTGCGCGCCGAGGACTGCACCGTGGCCGGAGACGTCGCGCTGAACGCGGGGTGCACGGTCCGCCTCGATGTGCGCCTGGCGCGAGCGACGGTCGGCGGTGATCTCAATCTGGGCCGCGCGCGGCTGAGCGGCGGCGAACGCGCCGACATGCAAGTGCCGCGGCGCCTGATCGCCGATGGCGCGCGAGTGGCCGGTGATGCGCTGCTGACCGATGGCTTCGAGTCCGACGGCGACGTCCGCCTGGTGGGCGTGCGCGTGGTCGGCGACGTGCGCGTCAGTTCGGCGCGCCTGAGCGGTCACGTGAACGGCGAAGGTCAGCGCAGCGACGCGCTCAACCTCGACCTTGCGCGGGTGGCCGGCAACGTGGCGCTCGACCGGGGCTTCTCCGCCGCCGGAGGTGTGCGACTGAAGCGCGCACAGATCGAGGGCGACCTCGATTGCACGCAGGCCACTTTCGATGCCTTCGGCGACATGGGTTGGCGCGGCGCGGTGGCGTTCGCGCTGGATCGGGCGCGCATCGGCGGCACGCTCGTGCTCGCGCGCCTGAGGCAGCCGCTGTCGAAGGCGACGCTGGCGGACACGCGGGTGGGTGCGTTGCACGACGACGACGCCACCTGGGGCGACGCGCTGGTGCTCGATGGCTTCGCCTATCGGCAACTTGCGGTGACTGCCCCGCTGTCGTCGGGCTTTCGGATCGACTGGCTCGAGCGGCAGCAGCCCGCGCACATCGGGCGCGACTTCCGCCCGCAGCCGTGGCAGCAGCTGATCGGCGCATTCCAACGCATGGGGCTGGCGGGCAACGCGCGCGATGTCGCGGTGGCCAGCGAGGAGCAGTTGCGTCGTGCCGGGCGC
This sequence comes from Burkholderiaceae bacterium, assembly GCA_035455385.1. GTDB lineage: Bacteria > Pseudomonadota > Gammaproteobacteria > Burkholderiales > Burkholderiaceae_C > JAEUPI01. The sequence goes on along the minus strand of DATIFD010000579.1, from coordinate 973 downwards.
ATCGGCGCCCATCTGAGCCCGCGCTGGCGCTGGTTGCCGCGACTGGCGCACCGCGCGTTCGGTCTGGCCGCCGGCTATGGCCACCGGCCCTGGCGGCTGGTGTGGGCCATGCTCGTGCTGTGGCTGGCCGGAGCCGGGTTTTTCGGCCTGGCAGCCGACCATGGTGCGGTGACGCCGACGCTCTCGCCCACCTTCGAGACGCGCCCGTTGGCGCCAGCGATCTATCCCGCCTTCAACCCCTTGGCCTTCTCGATCGAGCACGCGTTGCCGTTTGTCGACGTGCAGCAGCGTCGCTGGTGGACGGTGTGGTCGGCGTCGCCCGATGCGTGGTCGATCGCCGCGCGCAGCGTGGCGCTGGTCGAAACGGCGCTGGGCTGGCTGGGCTGCCTGCTGGCGCTGGCCTGCGTCGTGGTGCCGATCCGGCGCCTGCGGCCGGTGGCGTGACGCCCAGTTGACAGCCTGCGCGGCGGTGTAGCCTCACACTGCAGCCAGTGGAGGCTTGCATGTCCGATTCCCCGACCGCCGCGTCGCTCGCCAGCACCGACCTGATCGACAGTGCCCATCCGAGCGTCGTGGCCTTTGCCAGCGAATTTGCGATCGGCCGCGACGACCGCGAGCGCGCCGTCGCGCTTCACGATGCCGTGCGTGACGACTTTCGCTACGACCCGTATCACATCGACCTGTCGCCCTCCGGCATGCAGGCCAGCGGCGTGCTGCGGCGGGGGGCGGGCTGGTGTGTGCCCAAGGCCGCCCTGCTGGCGGCCGCCTGCCGTGCCGTGGGGATCCCGGCGCGCGTCGGCTACGCCGACGTGCGCAACCACCTGAGCACCGAGCGCATGCGTCGCACGATGCAGACCGATCTCTTCATCTGGCACGGCTACACCGACATCTGGATCGGAGGCGCCTGGCGCAAGGCCACGCCCGCCTTCAACCGCGAACTGGTCGAGCGCTTCGGCCTGTTGCCGCTGGCCTT
>DATIFD010000578.1:0-11474 GCA_035455385.1 Burkholderiaceae bacterium | reverse complement strand
ACAGCACGTTCGACTGGGGTATCCGCGACGCGGACGGCTACTACTTCATCCTCGGCCGCACTGACGATGTGATCAACGTCGCCGGCCATCGCCTGGGTACGCGCGAAATCGAGGAGAGCATCTCCAGCCATCCCAATGTCGCCGAGGTCGCCGTGGTCGGCGTGGCCGACTCCCTGAAGGGCCAGGTGGCGATGGCGTTCGCAGTGCTGAAGGATCCGACGCCTGCGGACACGCTCGAAGGGGCGCTCAAGCTCGAGGGCGAGATCATGAAGGTGGTCGACGAGCAACTCGGCGCCGTGGCGCGGCCGGCGCGGGTGCGGTTCGTGGGCGTGTTGCCCAAGACCCGCTCGGGCAAGCTGCTGCGCCGCGCGATCCAGGCGGTGTGCGAAAGCAGGGATCCCGGGGACCTCACGACGATCGAAGATCCAACAGCGCTGCAGCAGATCAAGGACTTGGTCGCGCGCTGAGGCGGCGCCCGGCGGCGGCACTGCGTCGTCCGCGCCACGTTTGTCGCGCTTCGTCGCAGCGCGCAGACAACCGGCGGCTGAGCGCCCGCACAATGCGGCTCCGTTCAGGAGTCCACATGCACCGGCTGCTTCTGTGTTGTGTTTGGCTGTGGGTTGCCGGGCGCGCTGTCGCCGCCACGGCGAGCCTGCCGGGGCCGGCTTTCCCGGACTTCAAGAGCCCCGAGGCATTGCAGGTCGACTGCGAGCGCGGGCTGGCCCGGGCCAAGGCAGGGTTGCGCGCGCTGGAGCGCCGCCGCGTCGATTCCGGCTGGCTTGCCGCATACGACGAACTCAATGCGATGCTCGAGGACCTGGCCGGTCCGGTCTACCTGCTGTCCAACGTGCATCCGGGCAAAGCGATCCGCGACGCCGCCGAGGTGTGCGAACTGCGCTGGCAGGACTTCACGTCGAGCCTGAGCCAGAACGCCACGCTGTACGGTGCCGTGAGGCGATTGCGCGGGCGCGACCCCGTCGACGCGCTGCTGCTGAAGACGCTGCGCGAAGACTTCGAGGACGCCGGCGTCAGCCTGCCGCCGAGCAAGCGCAAGCGTGCCAAGGAAATCAACGATCGGGTGAACGCGCTTGGACAGGAGTTCGACCGCAACATCCGCGACGAGAACATCCGGCTCGCTTTCTCGATCGAGCAGCTGCGCGGCGTGCCCGAACCGGTCTGGCGCGCCGCGCAGCGCAACGATCGGGACCAGGTGCTTCTGGGCGTCGACACCCCGACCTACATGGCCGTCATGCAAGGCGCCGCCGATGCCGTCACGCGCGAGCGCATGTGGCGCGCCAAGACCGACGAAGGCGGCGAGCGCAACCTGCAGCTACTGGCCGAGATCAGCCGGCTGCGCAAGGAATATGCGGGGTTGTTCGGCTACGCGAGCTATGCCGATTTCACCCTGCGACGGCGCATGGCGCATTCGGCTCGCGAGGCGCAAGCCTTCCTGGATGACGTGTTGAAGGCGGTGTCCGCGCGTGAAGCCGTTGAGCTCGGCGAACTGCGTGCGGCCAAGGCGCGCGATCTGAACCTGCCGACGGCACAGATCACGCTGCAACGTTGGGATGCCATGTACTACCAGGAGCGCGTGCGGCGCGAGCGCTTTGCCGTCGACCAGGAGGCGTTTCGGACCTACTTTCCGCCGCAGGCCAGCCTGGCGTTCGTGATGCGCGTGATCGAGCAGATGATGGGTGTGCGCTACGTGCGCGTCGACGGCCTGGCGCTGTGGCACCCCGACGTGGAGGCCTACTCGGTGGTCGACGCCGCCACCGGCCAGCCCATCGCCGCACTGTATGTCGATCCCTATCCGCGCGACGGCAAGTACAACCACGCCGCCGTCTGGAGCTTTCGCAACGGCTCGCTGCGCCTCGAGCGGGTGCCTCAGGCAGCGCTGGTGGTCAACGTCGCGCGCGAGGGGCTGACGCTGGACGACCTCGAGACGCTGCTGCACGAGTTCGGGCACGCGGTGCACAACAACCTGTCGGCGACGCGGTACTCGGCGCAGGCCGGCACCAGCGTGTTGCGCGACTTTGTCGAAGCGCCGTCACAGATGTTGGAGCAGTGGGTGTACGACCCCAAGGTGCTGCACCTGATGCGCGAGGTGTGCGCTGCCTGCGAGCCGGTGCCCGAGCCCCTGTTGGCCCAGGCCGCCGCGGCCAGGCGCTACGGCAAGGGCATGGCGTACGCCCGGCAGTGGCTCTATGCCGCGTATGACCTCGCCCTGCACGGCAGCGAAGCCGCCGACCCGATGGTGCTGTGGGCGCGCATGGAAGGGGCCAGCGCGCTTGGTCACCAGCCGGGCACCATGTTCCCGGCTGGATTCAGCCATGTCGCCACCGGCTATGGCGCCGGCTATTACGGCTACCTGTGGAGCGAGGTGGTGGCGGCCGATCTGCGCACCGCGTTCGCGGCCGACCACCTCGACCCAGCCGTCGGCGGCCGCTATCGGAGCATCGTGCTGGCCAACGGATCGCAGGTGCCGCCGCGGGCGCTGGTGCGCCAGTTCCTCGGCCGCGACGGCAACGCCGGGGCCTTCTTCGAGGACCTGCAGCGCTGACGTCCGAGCGACGCTAGCTACAGGACATCGGAGGCATAGTCGGCAAGGCGCGAGCGCTCGCCGCGGGCCAGCATCACGTGGCCCGAATGCGGCCAGCCCTTGAAGCGGTCGACCACGAAGGTCAGCCCCGAACTGCCTTCGCTGAGGTAGGGCGTGTCGATCTGTGCCAAGTTGCCCAGGCAAACGATCTTGGTGCCCGGGCCGGCGCGCGTGATCAGCGTCTTCATCTGCTTCGGAGTCAGGTTCTGCGCCTCGTCGATGAGGACGAACTTGTTCAGGAACGTGCGTCCGCGCATGAAGTTGAGGCTCTTGATGCGGATTTTGCTGCGCACCAGGTCCTGCGTGGCGGCGCGGCCCCACTCGCCGGCGCTGCCGTCGCCACGCGCAAGCACTTCGAGGTTGTCGTCGAGGGCGCCCATCCACGGCCCCATCTTCTCCTCTTCGGTACCCGGCAGGAAGCCGATGTCCTCGCCAAGCGGCACCGTGACGCGGGTGACGATGATCTCGGTGTAGCGCCGGTCGTCGAGCACCTGGCTCAGGCCGGAGGCCAGCGTCATCAGCGTCTTGCCGGTGCCGGCGGTGCCGGTGAGGGTGATGAAGTCGACCTCGGGATCCATCAGCAGGTTGAGCGCGAAGTTCTGTTCACGGTTGCGCGCGGTGACGCCCCAGACGGCGTTCTTGGCGTGTGTGTAGTCCTTCAGCGTCTTCAGCACCGCAGTCTTGCCGGTGATCTCGGTCACCCGGGCGTACAGCGGGGCGGCGCCCGGTGTCTCCAGGTACACGAACTGGTTGATCATCAGCGCCGGCACCAGCGGGCCGGCGATGCGATAGAAGGTGTGGCCACCCTGGCTCCAGCTTTCCATCGTCTTGCCGTGCCGCTCCCAGAAGTCGGCGGGCAGCGGCAGCAGGCCGGTGTAGAGCAGGTCGCCGTCGTCGAGTGTCTTGTCGTTCTGGTAGTCCTCGGCCGGCAGGCCGAGCGCGCGCGCCTTGACGCGCATGTTGATGTCCTTGGACACCAGCACGATGTCGCGCCCGGGATGCTGGTCGCGCAGCGCCTTGACGACGCCGAGGATCTGGTTGTCGGCCTTGCCCTGGGGCAGCCCGTCGGGCAGCTTGACCTCGAGCAGCGTCTCCTGGAAGAACAGGCGCCCCATCGCCTCGCGCTTGCCGGTCTTCGCCAGTGCGATGCCGTCCTTCGGGCTGAGATCGCTGCCGGAGACGAGGGCATCGAGCTCGCGGCTGGCCTGGCGGGCGTTGCGCGCCACCTCGCTCACGCCGCGCTTGTGGCTGTCGAGCTCCTCCAGCGTGATCATCGGCAGGAAGATGTCGTGCTCCTCGAAACGGAACAGGCACAGCGGGTCGTGCATCAGCACGTTGGTGTCGAGCACGAACAGGCGCTTCGGACCCGACGGTCGAGCGGCCTTGGGCTTTGCGGTCGACGCCAGCCCGGCGCTCGGCGGCCGGGTATCCAGCCGCGGCGCCGCTGCGACGGCCGCGGCGTTGGTCAGCGCCAGCGGCTCCTTGACGGCATCGTGGGTGGTTTGCAGCGTGCGTTTGGCGGTGCGCGCGGCGGCCTGGGCTTCGTAGTCGGTGGCGGACAGCAGGGTGGCTTTGGAGGCAGGCAGCTTGGGCAGTGGCATAAGGCAGTACGGGCGCAGACCAAACAAAAAGGCCGCACAGTCGTCTGTGCGGCCTTTGCTAACGGGTGAAACGCGACTCGCGACTCACGGGCATGCGGCCATTATGCGCCACGCCCGAGCCAGGAAATCAAGCGGCCTTCTTCAACTCCTTCACGGCCTTGAGAACGTCATCGACGTGGCCGGCCACCTTGATGCCGCGCCACTCGGCGCGCAGCACGCCGTGGGCGTCGATCAGGAAGGTGCTGCGCTCGATACCCTTGACCTTCTTGCCGTACATGATCTTGTTCTTGACCACGCCGAACATGTGGCACAGCTTTTCCTCGGTGTCGGCGATCAGGTCGAATGGCAGTTCGAGCGCCTGGCGGAATTTCTCGTGCGAGGCCATGTTGTCACGCGACACGCCAAATACCACGGCGCCGGCCCTGACAAAATCCTTGTGGCGATCACGAAACTGCATCGCCTCGGTGGTGCAACCGGGCGTGTGGTCCTTCGGATAGAAGTACAGGACCACCACCTTGCCCAGATAGGCCTGGGGCGTGAACTTCACCCCACTGGTCGCGACGGCTTCAAACTCGGGCAGGGGTTTGTTCAGGACAGGCGTCATGAGGCGTTGTGATTGTCAGGGTGCCCAAGAGGGCACAACCAGCGATTATAAAGTTTCGCCGCTGGTGCCCGGCCGTGGGGCCATGCGTGGTGGCGCGGCTCAGCCGGCGCCCATCGCGCCGCCTCAGACCGCGTCGAGCAGGAGTGCCGCGACAACGTTGCGGCCTTCACTGGCCAGCACGTTGTAGGTTCGGCAAGCGGCCGCCGTGTCCATCGACTCCACCCCGATGCGACGCTCGATCAGCACGCGCAACAGCGGCGGCCTCGGAAAGCGCAGCCGTGCGCCGCTGCCGAAGATCACCAGTTCCGGGTTGTGCCGCAGCAGATCGTCGAAGTGCGCCTGCGCGAGGTCGTCGAAGCGGGCCGCGGCCCACGGGTGCACGAAGCCGGTCCACGGCACGACGACGCTGCCGTCGTAGGCTTCGCCGCCCACCCAGACGCGCCTGCCGTCTTGACGGGTGATCGTGTTCACGCCCTCGAGGAAATCTGGCTGGAATTTCACGGTTCACATGCGCCGGCGTGTCGAGCACCGGACAGAGGGCGGAACGCCCACCGGTCGGACGAATTCGCTATGGTTAAATTGTAGATTGCGCAGCGCAGCAACGTCGCCTGTGTGCCGCACAACCGAGGAGCCATCTTTTGGTGAAGCCGATCGCCAAGTCCAGCAAGCTCGCCGACGTGGGCTACGACATCCGCGGGCCAGTGCTCGAGAAGGCCCGCCAGATGCAGGAAGAGGGCCACAAGATCATCCAGCTGAACATCGGCAATCTCGCCGTGTTCGGCTTCGATCCGCCCGACGAGATCGTGCAGGACATGATTCGCAACCTGCCCGCGAGCGCCGGCTACACCGACAGCAAGGGACTGTTCGCGCCGCGCAAGGCGGTGATGCACTACACGCAGGAAAAGCACATCGCCGGCGTCACTGTCGACGATGTCTATCTCGGCAACGGCGCATCGGAGCTGATCGCGTTCAGCCTCAATGCCCTGCTCGACGCCGGCGACGAGATCCTGGTGCCGGCGCCAGACTACCCGCTGTGGACCGCGGCGGTGTCGCTGTCCGGCGGCACGCCGGTGCACTACCTGTGCGACGAACAATCCGAATGGCTGCCGGACCTGGCCGATCTGCGCCGCAAGATCACGCCGGCCACGCGCGGCATCGTCGTCATCAATCCCAACAACCCGACCGGGGCGCTGTATCCGCCGGAGCTGTTGAAGGAGATCGTCGACATTGCACGGCGTCACAACCTGATCGTGTTCGCCGACGAGATCTACGACAAGACGCTGTACGACGGCCACACGCACACCAGCATCGCGTCGCTGGCCGACGACGTGCTGTTCGTGACGTTCAACGGGCTGTCGAAGAACTATCGCGCCTGCGGCTACCGTGCCGGCTGGATGGTGGTCTCGGGCGACAAGCGGCACGCCAAGGACTACATCGAAGGCCTGAACATGTTGTCGTCGATGCGACTGTGCGCCAACACGCCGGGGCAGCTGGCGATCCAGACCGCGCTCGGCGGCTACCAGAGCATCAAGGACCTGGTGGCGCCGGGCGGGCGCTTGACCAAGCAGCGCGATCTGGCGTACCAGCTGCTCATGTCGATTCCCGGGGTGAGCGTGGTCAAGCCGAAGGCCGCCCTCTACATGTTCCCGCGGCTGGACCCGAAGATGTACCCGATTGCCGACGACCAGCAATTCGCCTATGAGCTGCTGGCCGAGGAGAAGGTGCTGATCGTGCAGGGCACCGGTTTCAATTGGCCGAAGCCGGATCACTTCCGCCTCGTGTTCCTGCCCAGCGTCGACGACCTGACCGACGCCATCGGCCGCATCGAGCGCTTCCTACGCCACTTTCGCCAGCGACACAGCACATGAACCCCATACAGGTCGGCCTGCTCGGCATCGGCACCGTCGGCAGCGGCACGTTCAAGGTGCTGCAGCGGAACCAGGAGGAGATCCAGCGCCGCGCCGGCCGTGCAATCCGCATCGCGGCCGTAGCCGACCTCGACATGGCGCGCGCACGCAGCATTGTCGGCGAAGCGGCGCAGGTGTGCGACGACGCGCGCCGTGTGATCGCCGACCCGGCGATCGACATCGTGGTCGAGCTGATCGGTGGCACCAGCATCGCGAAGTCGCTGGTGCTGGAGGCGATCGCCAACGGCAAGCACGTGGTCACCGCCAACAAGGCGCTGCTGGCGGTGCACGGCAACGAGGTCTTCGCCGCCGCGCATGCGAAGGGCGTGATGATCGGTTTCGAGGCGGCGGTGGCCGGCGGCATCCCGATCATCAAGGCGCTGCGCGAGGGCCTCACCGCCAACCGCATCGAGTGGGTGGCCGGCATCGTCAACGGCACCACCAACTTCATCCTGAGCGAGATGCGCGACAAGGGGCTCGACTTCGCCGTCGTGCTGAAGGAAGCCCAGCGCCTGGGGTACGCCGAGGCCGACCCCACGTTCGACATCGAAGGCATCGACGCGGCGCACAAGGCGACCATCATGTGCGCGATCGCCTTCGGCGTGCCGATGCAGTTCGCCAAGGCGCACGTCGAGGGCATCACCAGCCTGCAGGCCACCGACATCCGGTATGCCGAGCAACTCGGCTACCGTATCAAGCTGATCGCGATGACGCGGCGCGCGCCGCAAGGCATCGAGCTGCGGGTGCACCCGACCCTGGTGCCGGCCAAGCGGCTGATCGCCAACGTCGAAGGCGCGATGAACGCAGTGGTGGTGCAAGGCGACGCCGTCGGCACGACGCTCTACTACGGCAAAGGCGCGGGCTCCGAGCCCACCGCATCGGCGGTGGTGGCCGACCTGGTGGACATCACGCGGCTGCACACGGCCGACCCCGACCACCGCGTGCCGCATCTGGCGTTCCAGCCCGACGCGCTGGCGTCGACGCCGATCCTGCCGATGGACGAGGTGGTCACCGCCTACTACCTGCGGCTCCGCGTGGCCGACCAGACCGGCGTGCTGAGCCGCATCACGACCATCCTGGCCGAGCACGACATCTCGATCGATGCGGTCCTGCAGCGCGAGTCTGCTGAAGGCGAGCGGCAGACCGACCTCATCATCCTGACGCACGACACCGTCGAGGGCCGCATGAACCAGGCGATGGCCAGCATGCAGGCGCTGCCGACGGTGCTGGCGCCGATCGTGCGCATCCGCAAGGAAGAGTTGAATTGAAGTACCTGAGCACGCGGGGCGACGCCGCTGCGCGCGCTTTCAGCGAGATCCTGCTCGAAGGGCTGGCGCCCGACGGCGGCCTGTATCTGCCCGAGCGCTATCCGCGCGTCGATGCGGCGACGCTGGCGCGCTGGCGAGCGCTGCCTTATGCGGATCTGGCGTTCGAGATCCTGTCGCTGTACATCGACGATATCCCGGCCGACGACCTGCGTGCCATGTGCCGCAAGGTGTACACGAGGGCCGTCTTCGGCAGCGATGTGATCGTTCCGCTGCGCCAGCTCGAATCGGGCCTGTGGATCGAGGGCCTGTCCAACGGGCCGACGCTCGCCTTCAAGGACATGGCGATGCAGTTGCTCGGCGCCCTGTTCGAGTACGAGCTGACACGCCGCGGCGAGCGCCTCAACATCCTGGGCGCCACCTCCGGCGACACCGGCAGCGCCGCGGAATACGCGATGCGCGGCAAGCGAGGCGTGCAGGTGTTCATGCTGTCGCCGCACGGCCGCATGAGCCCGTTTCAGCAGGCACAGATGTACAGCCTGCCCGACGCCAACATCCACAACATCGCGATCGAGGGTGTGTTCGACGACTGTCAGGACATCGTCAAGGCGGTGGCAGGCGACCTCACATTCAAGCGCGCCCACCGAATCGGCAGCGTCAACTCGATCAACTGGGCGCGCCTGGTCGCACAGGTGGTGTACTACTTCGCCGGCTGGTTCCAGGCCACGTCACGGGCCCCCAACCTCGGCTCCGCCTCGGTACCCCCCGAGGGGGCTGCGCCGCCTTGGGGCGGCCCGGCGGCCGCGCGCGACGATGAACGCGTCAGCTTCGCGGTGCCGTCGGGCAACTTCGGCAACGTCTGCGCCGGCCATGTGGCGCGGATGATGGGGTTGCCGATCGCGCGGCTGATCGTCGCCACCAACGAGAACGACGTGCTCGACGAGTTCTTCAAGACCGGCCGCTACCGCGTGCGCGCCGCGGCCGAGACGCACGAGACGTCGAGCCCGTCGATGGACATCAGCAAGGCGTCGAACTTCGAGCGCTTCGTCTGTGACCTGCTCCAGCGCGACACCGCGCGCACGCGCGAGCTCTTCGGCGAACGGATCACGCGCGACGGCGGCTTCGCGCTGGACGCGGCCACCCACGCGAGGTGCGCCGAATTCGGCTTCGTCTCGGGCAGCAGCACGCACGCCGACCGCGTGGCGACGATCCGCCAGGTCTGGCGGCAGCACCGCGACCTGATCGACCCGCACACCGCCGACGGCATCAAGGTGGCCCGCGACCTGCGCCGGCCCGGCGAGTTCGTGGTCGCGCTCGAGACGGCGCTGCCGATCAAGTTCGCCGAGACCATCGTCGAGGCGATCGGCGAGCCCCCGGCGCGTCCTTCGGCCCTTCAAGGCCTCGAGGATCTGCCGAGCCGCGTCACGGTGCTGCCGCCGAGCGCCGATCGCGTCAAGGCGCTGATCGCCGCCCACGATCCGGCCTGATGCCGGCCGCGACGGGCGCCGATCGCGGCGCCTTGGCACAATGAGTCCGACGATCGACCTGGACGCCCCAATGACGAAGAAACCCGGCGCGGCACCGTTGCTGAGCCTCGACGAGGCGGTGCAGCGCCTGCTCGACGGCGCGCGCGGCCACGTCATCACAGACCGCGAGACGGTGTCGACCTTCGATGCGCTGAACCGCGTGCTGGCGCAGGAGGTGCGCTCCAGCCTCAACGTGCCGCCCGAGGACAACAGCGAGATGGATGGCTACGCACTGCGCGCGGCCGATGTGGCGGTCGAAGGTGCCGTGCTGCCGGTGTCTCAGCGCATCGCGGCGGGGCAGGTGGGCCGGCCGCTGCGACCCGGTACGGCGGCGCGCATCTTCACCGGCGCACCGATTCCCATCGGTGCCGATGCGGTGGTGATGCAAGAGCTGTGCGAGCCGCTCGCGCCGACGCGTGACGGCGACCTCGGCAGCGTGCGGGTGCGCGCAGTGCCAGCACCCGGCATGGCCATCCGGCGCCGTGGCGAGGACGTTCGGCTCGATGCGGTGGTGCTGTGCCCCGGGATGCGCGTGACGCCCCAGGCGATGGGCATGGCTGCCTCGGTCGGTGCGGCCACGCTGCAGGTGTGTCGTCGTCCGCGGGTGGCGCTGTTCTCCACCGGGGACGAACTGGCGATGCCCGGCGAGCCGCTGAGGCCCGGCGCGATCTACAACTCCAACCGCTTCACGCTGCGCGGCCTGCTGCAGGCCGCAAGCTGCACGGTCATCGACCTCGGCATCGTGCCCGACAAGCTCGACGCCACCCGCGAGGCGCTGCGCCGGGCCGCGGGTGAGGCCGACCTCGTGCTCACCTGTGGCGGCGTCTCGGTGGGCGAGGAAGACCACTTGAAGCCGGCGCTGCAGGCCGAGGGGCGCCTCGATCTGTGGTCGATTGCCATCAAGCCCGGCAAGCCGCTGGCCTTCGGTGCCGTGCGCAGAGCCGACGGCGGCGAGGCGCTGTACATCGGCCTGCCGGGCAACCCGGTCTCCAGCACGGTCACTTTCCTGGTCGCCGTGATGCCGGTGCTGCGCGCGTTGTGCGGATCCCCGCCGCACCCGCCAAAGCCGATCACGATGACCGCGGGCTTCGATTGGCCCAGGCCCAACGCGCGCCGCGAATTCCTGCGCGCTCGCGTGGCCTCCGACGGCAGGCTCGAGATCTACCCCAACCAGGGCTCCGGTGTGCTGACGTCGATGGTCTGGGCCGACGGCTTGATTGACAACCCACCAGCGCAGGCGATCGCCCGCGGCGACGGCGTGCGATTCCTGCCGCTGCCGCTGCTGCTGGGCTGAGCCGACATGGCGTCGAGCATGCGCGTGCAGGTGCGCTACTTCGCGTCGCTGCGCGAGGCACTCGGCAGCGTCGAGACTCTGGAGCTTGCGGCCGGTTCGACCGTCGGTGCGTTGCGCGACACGCTGATTGGTCGCGGTGGCGAGCACGGCCGTCTGCTGGCCCGGAATCGGGCCGTGCGATGTGCGCTCGATCAAGTAATGGCCAACGAAGGCGACGTGCTGCACGACGGCGCCGAGGTGGCGTTCTTCCCGCCCGTGACCGGAGGATGATCGTCGCCGCCGCGACGCCCGCACAGGGTCGCGTGACAGAATCGCGCATGCCGAGCGGCGCCGTCACCATCCAGCAAGGCGATTTCGACCTGTCGGCCGAGATTGCGGCGCTGCGCCGCGACGACGTCGAGGTCGGCGCGGTCGCCAGCTTCGTGGGCACGGTGCGCGAACGCAGCGACGGCAGCCACGTCAGCGCGATGGAGCTGGAGCACTACCCGGGCATGACCGAAAAGGCGATCGACGCCATGGTCGACGAGGCGCGGGGGCGCTTCGACATCCGCCGGGTGCGCGTGATCCACCGTATCGGTGCGTTGCGTCCGGGTGACCAGATCGTTCTGGTGGCAGTGACCTCCTGCCACCGCCAGGATGCATTCCAGGCCTGCGAGTTCCTGATGGACTACCTGAAGA
>DATIFD010000577.1:0-3503 GCA_035455385.1 Burkholderiaceae bacterium | reverse complement strand
GGACTTTGCGGCCTTCCTGGGCGAGCCGGCGCTGCACTGCATTGCGGTGAACTCCGCCACGGCGGGCCTGCACCTCGCGCTCGAGGCACTGGGCATCGGGCCGGGTGACGAGGTCATCACCACGACCCACACGTTCACCGCAACCGCCGAAGTGGTGCGCTACCTCGGTGCCGACGTGCGGCTGGTGGACATCGACCCGCGCACGCTCAACCTCGACCCCAACCAGGTCGAGGCTGCCGTCACGCCGAAGACACGCGCGATCATTCCGGTGCACTACGGCGGCTTGGCGGCGGACATGGCCGCCATCCTCGACATCGCGCACCGCCACGGGCTGAAGGTGGTCGAGGATGCGGCACACGCCTTGCCCACCACCTGCGGTGGCCACCTCATCGGCACGCTGGACAGCGACGCCACGGTGTTCAGCTTCTATGCCAACAAGACGATCACTACGGGTGAAGGCGGCATGCTGGTCACGCGCGATCGCAAGCTGGCACAGCGGGCACAGGTGATGCGCCTGCATGGCATGAGCCGCGACGCGTTCGATCGTTTCACCGCGACCGTGCCGAGCTGGTACTACGAGATCGTCGCGCCAGGCTTCAAGTACAACCTCACCGATATCGCCGCTGCGATCGGGCTTCAACAGCTGAAGAAGGCGCGGGCCTTCGCCATCCGGCGTGGCCAGATCGCGGCCCGCTATGACGAGGCGTTTCGTTCCCTACCACTGGTGCCGGCACCGCAGCCCGAGCCGGGCGAGCAGCACGCGTGGCACCTGTATGCTCTGCGCCTCGGCGAGGGTGCCGCGCTTTCGCGAGACCGGCTGATCGAGCGGCTCTACGAGCGTGGCATCGGCTGCAGCGTGCACTACATTCCGCTGCACCTGCAACCATACTGGCGAGATCGCTATCAGCTGACGCCGTCGATGTTTCCGCACAGCCAGCGGGTGTACGAGGCGCAGTTGAGCCTGCCGATCTACACGCGCATGGGCGATGGCGACGTGCAGCGGGTGATCGACGCCGTGGCCGAGCTGGTCTCGACCTCGCACTGACCGATGGGCAAGCGAGCGGTCGATCTGGTGCTGGCCTCGCTGGCCTTGGCGCTGACCGCACCGGTGCTGCTGCTGGCCATGCTGTGGGTGCGGTTGGACTCGCCCGGACCGGTCCTGTTCCGCCAGGAGCGGGTGGGGCGCCACGGGCGCCTGTTTCGCATCCACAAGCTGCGCACGATGCGGGCCGCCGATGCGCAGTCGGCGGGCCCGGCGATCACCGGCCACGCCGATCGCCGCATCACCCGCGCCGGACAGTGGCTGCGACGCTACCGCATCGATGAATTGCCGCAACTGATCGACGTGCTGCGCGGCGACATGAGCCTGGTGGGGCCGAGGCCGGAGGTGCCGCGATTCGTCGCGCTATACCCACCGGAGCTGCGCGCGTGCGTGCTGGCGGTGCGCCCGGGCATCACCGATCCAGCCTCGCTCGAGTTCATCGACGAGGCCAAGCTGCTCGAGGGCAGCGCGGACCCCGAGCGCACCTACGTCGAGACCATCCTGCCGCGCAAGGTGCAACGGCAGGCCGAATACGCGCGGCGCGCGAACCTGGCCACCGACCTGTCGGTGATCGCGCGCACCCTTCGCGTCTTGTTCGCGCGCTGAGATGTTGCCGATGGCCGAGTCCTCCGTCGACCGGGCGCAACCCACCCCCGCGCTTGAAAGGCCGGCGGGATTCACGGCGTGGCATCGGTTCGATCGCGCGCTGGCGCATCTGCGGCCGTATCGCGAGCCGCTGTCGCTGGCCATCGACGCCGTACTGGTGGCAGTCGCCTGGAATGCGACCTACCTGTTCCGCCTGGGCTTCGAACGCTGGTTTCGCGCCCGCCCGGACTACGACCACTGGGTCCTGCTCGGCATCGTCGCGCTCTATGTGCTCGCCTTTCTGGGCTTCAAGGTCCCCAAAGGCATGTGGCGGTTCTCCGGCATCGGCGAGATCCGGCGCCTGGCGGTGGCATGCGCCACGGCCGGTGCGGTGGGTGCAACGGTCGTGCTGGCGCTGCAGTTGCGCGAGGTGCCGCGCGCGGTGTTGGCACTGCACCCGCTGTTCACGCTGATGACGCTGGCGCTGGCGCGCATGAGTTACCGCATGCTCTACGAGCACGCCCGCTCGCGCATCACCGGCAGCGACACCGAGATCCGCCGCGCGCTGGTGCTTGGCGCCGGCGAGGCGGCGCGCCTGCTGGTGGCCGGCATCCACCAGCAGGGCTGGATCGTGCTCGGCTTCCTGGACGACGACCCGCACAAGCAGGGTGCCCGCGTTGCGGGGGTCCCGGTGCTCGGGCCGCTGGAGGCGCTGCGCAACCCGCACACCGTGGGCGCGGCGACACACTTGATCCTGGCCATGCCGTCGCTGCGCGGCGCTCGCCGCCGCACCGTGCTCGAGCTGGCCGCCACCACCGGGCTGCCGGTGGTCACGGTGCCGTCGGTGGACGAGCTGCGCGACGGCAACCAGCGCATCGACCTGCTGCGCGACATCGAACCCGAAGACCTGCTCGGCCGCGAGCCGGTGCAGCTCGACGAGGCCGGCATCGCAGACACGCTGCGCGGCAAGACCGTGCTCATCACCGGGGCCGGCGGCAGCATCGGCAGCGAGCTGTGTCGTCAGGTGGCGCACTACCGCCCGGCGCGCCTCGTGCTGTACGAGCTGAGCGAGTTCAGCCTCTACAGCATCGAGCAGGATCTCGGCGAGCGCTTCAGGCAGCTCGAGCTGGCCAAGGTGATCGGCGACGTCAAGGATCTCGACCACCTGCGGCACACCTTCGCGCGATACCAGCCGCAGGTGGTGTTCCATGCCGCGGCGTTCAAGCACGTGCCGCTGATGGAAGAGGGTAACGCGCTGGCCGCGCTGCGCAACAACACGCTGGGTACCTACCACGCCGCGCTGGCCGCTGCGCAGGCCGGCGCCGAGCGCTTCGTGCTGATCAGCACCGACAAGGCGGTCAACCCCACCAACGTGATGGGCGCCACCAAGCGCGCCGCCGAGATGGTGGTGTCGTCGCTGGTCGATCGCTATCCGGCCACGCGATTCATGGCCGTGCGCTTCGGCAACGTGCTCGGATCCAGCGGTAGCGTGATTCCCAAGTTCAAGGAGCAGATCGCGCGCGGCGGGCCGGTGACCGTGACGCACCCGGAGATCATTCGCTTCTTCATGACGATCCCCGAGGCCGCGCGCCTGGTGCTGCAGGCCGCGGCCATCGGCCAGAGCGGCCAGGTGCTGGTGCTCGACATGGGCGACCCGGTGCGCATCGTCGACCTCGCGCGACAGCTGATCCGGCTGTCGGGCCATGCCGCGGACGACATCGCCATCGAGTACAGCGGGCTGCGTGCGGGCGAAAAGCTCTACGAGGAGTTGTTGGCGGACGCCGACACCACCATGCCCACCCAGGTGTCCCAGCTGCGCGTGGCGCGGCTGACGCAACAGGGTGACTCGATCGATGCGCTGCTCGAGCTGGCCGGC
>DATIFD010000576.1:0-11464 GCA_035455385.1 Burkholderiaceae bacterium | reverse complement strand
GCTGTGGAACGGCGCGCCGCCGGGATCGATCAGCCTGGTGTCGGCGCCGTTGGCGCAGCAGGAGCCGCGTTGAACACCGCGGTCCGCGGCTGCTCGCGGCTGCTCGCCTGGAGCGTTGCGGCGGCGTCGTGCCTGCTGGCGCCCGTCGGCGTCCAGGCGCGAGCGTCGACCTACCAGTGCGGCGAGGAGCTCGAGGTGAAGATCGACTTCACTCCGCGCAAGGCGCAACTGCACTTGCGCGACGAGGACCACACGCTACAGCGCGTGAAGTCGGCCAAAGACGCCCGCTACCTCAACCGCAAGCAAGGCCTCGAGTTGGTCGCCTACAAAGGCGACCTGCGCCTGCGCGAAGGCAAGGACGAGCGGCAGTGCAAGCTGAAGATCACCCCGTGACGCGCGACGCGGCCGGCAGACGCTTCATCGCACGAGCTTCTTCTTCAGCAGTTCGTTGACCTGGCCCGGATTGGCCTTGCCCTGGCTGGCCTTCATCACCTGGCCTACCAAGGCATTGAAGGCCTTGTCCTTGCCGGCCTTGTACTCGTCGACCGACTTCGGGTTGGCGGCCAGGACCTGATCGACGATCGCTTCCAGCGCGCGGGTGTCGCTCATCTGCTTGAGACCCAACTTGTCGATGACCTCATCGACGATGACTGGGTCCGCGATGGCCACATCAACAAAGTCCTCAGACAGAGGCCTGTCGCCAATCCTTCCGGCAGCCCACAGGTGATCGAAGACTTGCCGCGCACCGTTGTTGGTTACCGTACCGTCGATCACTCGGCGGATCAACGCCGCCAATGTGGTTGCAGAGACCGCCGCTTGCTCAATTGTCTGGTTCCTGGCGTTCAGTCGCTTCGACACCTCGCCCATCAGCCAGTTGGCGACCAGCTTCGGCTGCCTGCACGCGTCGCGGGCGGCCTCGTAGTAGCGGGCGAAGGCGAGGCTCTGCGTCATCATCGCCGCGTCGTACGGCGGCAGGCCGTCGTCGCGCACGAACCGCTCGGCCATCACACCGGGCAGCTCGGGCATCGTCGCCTTGACCTGCTCGATCCAGGCGCTCTCGATGACCAACGGCGGCAGATCGGGGTCGGGGAAGTAGCGGTAGTCGTGCGCGTCTTCCTTCGTGCGCATCGCGCGCGTCTCACCGCTGTCGGGGTCGAACAGCACCGTGGCTTGTTCGACACCCAAGCCGTCCTCCAGGCGGTCGATCTGCCAGTTGACCTCGAACTCGATCGCCTGCTGCATGAAGCGGAACGAGTTGAGGTTCTTGATCTCGCGCCGCGTGCCCAACGGTCCGCCCGGTTTGCGCACCGACACGTTGGCGTCGCAGCGGAAGCTGCCCTCCTGCATGTTGCCGTCGCAGATGCCGAGCCACACCACCAGCGTGTGCAGCGCGCGCGCGTACTCCACCGCCTCGGCCGCCGAGCGCATGTCGGGTTCGGTCACGATCTCCAGCAGCGGCGTGCCGGCTCGGTTGAGGTCGATGCCCGACGCGTCGTGGGCCGCGAGGCCCTCGTGCAGCGATTTGCCGGCGTCTTCCTCCAGGTGCGCCCGCGTCAACGCGACGAACCGACGCTGCTCGCCCAGCACGAACGGCACGCGGCCACCTTGCACCACGGGCGTCTCGTACTGGCTGATCTGATAGCCCTTGGGCAGATCGGGATAGAAGTAATTCTTGCGCGCGAAGATCGATTGCGACGCGATGCGCGCGCCCACCGCCAGACCGAATCGGATCGCGCATTCGACGGCCGCACGGTTGAGCACCGGCAGCGTACCCGGCAGTGCGAGGTCGACCGCGCTGGCCTGGGTGTTGGGTGCGGCGCCGAAGGCGGTCGACGAGCCCGAGAAGGCCTTGCTGCGCGTGTGCAGCTGGGCGTGCGTCTCCAGCCCGATCACGACCTCGTAGCCTCGCACCAGAAGCGAACCCGGCATCGTCAGACTCCGGCAGGCACCGCCTGGTGCCACTCGGTGGCCTGCTGCAGGGCGTGCGCCACCTGCAGCAGACGGGCCTCGTCGAAGTAGTTGCCGATCAGCTGCAACCCCACCGGCATGCCGTGGTCGCCGAGGCCGGCGGGTACGCTCATGCCGGGCAACCCCGCCAGGCTGCCCGGCAGGGTGAAGATGTCGGCCAGGTAGGCCTTGACCGGGTCGTCACCCTGCTCGCCGATCTTCCACGCCACGCTGGGTGCCACCGGGCCGACGATGACGTCGCAATCGTTGAAGCAGCGCTGGAAGTCATCGGCGATCATGCGGCGCAGCTTCTGGGCCTGCAGGTAATAGGCGTCGTAGTAGCCGTGGCTCAGCACATAGGTGCCGATCATGATGCGGCGCTTCACCTCCGCACCGAATCCCTCGGCGCGTGAGCGCCGGTAGAGATCGAGCAGGTCGTCGGCGTGGGCCGTGCGGTGGCCATAGCGGACCCCGTCGTAGCGCGACAGGTTCGAGCTCGCTTCGGCGGGCGCGATGATGTAGTAGACAGGGATCGACAGCTCGGTGCGTGGCAGGCTGACATCGACGGCCTGGGCGCCGAGCTCCTCGAGCTCGGCGATGGCCGCACGCACGCGGCCCTCCACATCGCCGGCCAACGTGGCGGGAAAGAACTCGCGCGGCAGCCCGACCCTCAGCCCCTGCAGCGGCCGCGCGCCCGTGGCGCCGGCAAGCGGCCTGCCGAGCGCGGTCACATAGTCTTGTGGCGGCCGCTCGGCGCTGGTCGAGTCGCGCGGGTCGTGCCCGCTCATGGCCGACAGCAGCAGGGCGCAGTCCTCGGCCGAACGGGCCAGCACGCCGGCCTGGTCGAGGCTCGAAGCGAACGCGATGATGCCGTAGCGCGAGCACACGCCGTACGTTGGCTTGATCCCGGTGGTGCCCGTGAATGCCGCCGGCTGGCGAATCGAGCCGCCGGTGTCGGTGCCCGTGGCGGCAGGCACCAGGCGTGCCGCCACTGCGGCCGCCGAGCCGCCCGATGAGCCACCCGGCACACGGCTTCGATCCCACGGGTTGTGCACCGGACCGTAGGCCGAGTTCTCGTTGGCCGAGCCCATCGCGAATTCGTCGCAGTTCAGCTTGCCCAACGTGATGGCACCGGCGCCCGGCGGGCCGCCGCGGACGCCGTTGCCCAGGCGCGCCACGACCGTGGCATCGAAGGGGCTGGCGTAGCCGGCGAGCATCCTGGATCCGGCGGTGGTGGGAGCGTCGGCGGTGACGAAGACGTCCTTGTGGGCGATCGGCACACCCAGCAGGGATGCGGTGTCGCCGGACGCGCGGCGCTGGTCGGCGCGCGCGGCATCCTCCAACGCGCGATCGCCATCGACGTGCAGGAAAGCGCCGAGCGCGTGATGAGCTGTGATCCGTGCGAGCAGATGTTTCGTCAGCTCGACACTGGACAGATCGCGCGCTGCCAACGCGCGTCGCAACCCGGCGACGCCGAGTTGCTCGGGGCGGTCCACGCTCACTCGATCACCTTGGGCACGAGATAGAGGCCGGCCTCCACCTGGGGTGCGCTGCGTTGGTTGAGCTCGCGCTCGTCGGCTTCGGTGACCACATCGTCGCGCAGCCGAAGCGCCACCTCACCGAGCGCCGACAACGGCGTGTACAGAGGCTCGACGCCGCGCGTATCGACCTGTCTCATGCGCTCGACGATGCCGAAGAAGCCATTGAGCTGTGCCAGCATCGCGCGCTCTTCGTCGGGCGTGAGTGCCAGTCGCGCGAGATGCGCGATGCGACTGACGTCTGCCGGGGTCAGTGCCATGGTTGGAACGTTGTGCAGGATTGCGTCCGAAGCGCTGCTTCGCGCGCAAGAATTACAGGGGGTTGCTGTATTATCGCCCGCCATCGCCAGCCCCTCGCGCGCGAAGCACAAGCCCAATTGCGCAGCGCACGTCCGACTGCGAACTGACTGATCGACGAGCATGTTCGGATCCCTGCGCCGCTACTTCTCCACCGACCTCGCCATCGACCTCGGCACCGCCAACACGTTGATCTACGTGCGCGGCAAGGGCATCGTGCTCGACGAGCCCTCGGTGGTGGCCATCCGCCACGAGGGCGGCCCCAACGGCAAGAAGACAATCCAGGCGGTGGGTGCCGAGGCCAAGGCGATGCTGGGCAAGGTGCCGGGCAACATCGAGGCCATCCGCCCGATGAAGGATGGCGTGATCGCCGACTTCACCGTCACCGAGCAGATGCTCAAGCAGTTCATCAAGATGGTCCATCCGCGCTCGATGATGCGGCCGAGCCCGCGGATCATCATCTGCGTGCCGTGCGGGTCGACGCAGGTCGAGCGCCGGGCGATCCGCGAGTCCGCGCTGGGCGCAGGTGCCTCCGAGGTCTATCTGATCGAGGAGCCGATGGCCGCGGCCATCGGCGCCGACCTGCCGATCTCGGACGCGACTGGGTCGATGGTCGTCGACATCGGCGGCGGCACGACCGAAGTCGGCGTGATCTCGCTGGGCGGCATGGTGTACGCGGGCAGCGTGCGCGTCGGCGGCGACAAGTTCGACGAAGCGATCATCAAGTACATACGCCGCAACTACGGCATGCTGATCGGCGAGCCGACGGCAGAGGGCATCAAGAAGAGCATCGGCTCGGCGTTCCCCGGCTCCGAGGTCAAGGAGATGGAGGTCAAGGGTCGCAACCTCTCGGAGGGCGTGCCGCGCAGCTTCACCATCTCGTCCAACGAGATCCTCGAGGCGCTGACCGACCCGCTGAACCAGATCGTCTCGAGCGTCAAGAACGCGCTCGAGCAGACGCCGCCCGAGCTCGGCGCGGACATCGCCGAGCGCGGCATGATGCTCACCGGCGGTGGCGCGTTGCTGCGCGACCTCGATCGCCTGCTGGCCGAGGAGACCGGTCTGCCGGTGCTGGTGGCCGAAGACCCGCTGACCTGCGTCGTGCGCGGCTGCGGCATGGCGCTGGAGCGCATGGAGCGCTTGGGCTCGATCTTCACGTCCGAGTGACGCCCGCGCTGACCCCATGCCGCTGGGGACGCTCGACCGCACCCCGCCGCCCTTCTTCCGCCAGGGCCCTTCGGCGCTAACGAAGCTGGCGGTGTTCTCGGCGCTGGCCATCTTTCTGATGGCCGCCGATTCGCGACTGAAATACACGCAGCCGATCCGCGCCGTGCTGGCCACCGTGCTGCTGCCGGTGCAGCGGGCGCTGCTGGTGCCGGTCGACCTGTTCGAAGGCGGAAGCGAGTACCTGCAGGGGCTGGCCCATGCGATCGCCGCCGAGCAGGACGCGCGGGCCAAGCTGGTGGCGCAGGCCGAGCGCGCGGCCCGCGTCGAGCAACTGGCGGCGGAGAACGCGCGCCTGCGCGCGCTGCTCGACCTGCGGCCCACGCTCGCCGTCAAGAGTCACACGGCAGAGGTCCTGTACGAGGCCACGGACCCCTACTCGCGCAAGCTGTTCATCGACCGCGGGTCGACACACGGCGTGCTGCTCGGTTCGCCGGTGATCAACGACAGTGGCGTGCTGGGGCAGGTGACGCGCGTGTATCCGCTGTCGGCGGAGATCACGCTGCTGGCCGACAAGGATGCCGCCATTCCGGTGCTCAACCCGCGCACGCAGCAGCGCAGCGCGGCCTTCGGCACGGGCGACGGCGAGCTGATGGAGCTGCGCTTCATGGCAGGTAACGCCGACGTCCAGGTCGGCGATCTGCTGATCACCAGCGGCGTCGATGGCGTCTATCCGCCGGGCCTGGCGGTGGCCGCCGTCGTGAAGGTCGACCGCAAGGTCGACTCCGGTTTTGCGCGCATCAGCCTGGAGACGAAGGCCAAGGCCGACGGCGTGCGGCACGTGCTGGTGCTCGACCCGCTGTCGGCGCAGATGCCGCCGCGCCCCGAGCCGGACGCCGACGCGGCTGCCAAGCCTGCGCGCCAGCGCAACGCCAAGCGGTGAGGCGCGCCCCGTGAACATGCTGCCGACACCGCAGGAGCGCGCATCATGATCATGCCGCGCGGGGCGGACCAGCTGCTGCTGCCGGTCAATCCGCTGTTCATCGCGGCATCGTTGCTGCTCGCGCTGGGGTTCAACCTGATCCCGCTCGGGCGGCAAGCCGCCATGCCCGATTTGCTGGCGCTGGTGCTGGTGTTCTGGAACGTGCACCAGCCGCTGCGCGTCGGCGTCGGCATCGCGTTCGTGCTGGGCCTGCTGATGGACGTGCACCAGGGCGCGCTGTTCGGCCAGCACGCGCTGGCCTACACGTTGCTCAGCTTCCTGGCCGTGACGATCCACCGCCGTCTGCTGTGGTTCTCGGTGTTCCAGCAGGCCTTGCAGGTGTGGCCTCTGTTCGCGGCGGCGCACGCGGTGTCGCTGGTCGTCAGGCTGGTCTCGGGCGGCAGTTTCCCGGGCTGGCAGCTGCTGGTGGCACCGACGCTCGAGGCGGTGCTGTGGCCGCTTACGGTCTGGGTGCTGCTGGCACCGCAGCGGCGCGCACCCGATCCGGACGAGAATCGACCGCTGTAGGGACCAATGGTCGAACTCCGGAACGTCGAACTCGAGCTGGATCGCTTTCGCGGCCGGCTGTTCGCAGCTGCGGCGTTCGTGCTGCTCGGGTTCCTGTTGCTGGGCGCGCGGCTCGTCTGGCTGCAGATCTGGAAGCACGAGGAGCTGTCCACGCAGGCCGAGGCCAATCGCATTGCGGTGGTGCCGATCGTGCCCAACCGCGGCTTGATCCTCGACCGCAATGGCGTCGTGCTGGCGAGCAATTTCTCGGCGTACACGCTGGAGATCACGCCGTCGCGGCTGCTGGCCGACGTCGACAGCGTGATCGACGAGCTGGCGCAGGTGGTCGACATCCAGCCGCGCGATCGCAAGCGCTACAAGCGGCTGCTGGAGGAGGCCAAGAGCTTCGACTCGCTGCCGATCCGCACCAAGCTCAGCGACGAGGAGGTGGCTCGCTTCTTGGCGCAGCGCTTCCGTTTCCCCGGGGTGGACGTGCGCGCCCGGCTGTTCCGCAACTATCCGCTGGGCGAGACCGGCTCGCACCTGATCGGCTACATCGGCCGCATCAACCAAGCCGAAAAAGCGGCGATGGAGGACTGGGACGAGGACCGGCAGGCCAACTATCGCGGCACTGAGTACATCGGCAAGCTGGGGCTGGAGCAGAAGTACGAAGCGAATCTGCACGGTACCGCGGGCTACGAAGAGGTCGAGATCAGTGCCGCCGGGCGCGCGGTGCGGCGGCTCGACAGCCACGGCGCATTGCCGGGCAACACGCTGCGGTTGTCGGTAGACATCAAGCTGCAGGCGCTGGTCGAGGAGCTGTACGGCGACCGCCGCGGCGCACTGGTGGCGATCGATCCGCGCAACGGCGAGATCCTGGCGTTCGTCAGCAAGCCGACGTTCGACCCCAACCTGTTCGTCGACGGCATCGACGCCGAGAACTGGCGCGAGCTGAACGAGTCGATCGACAAGCCGCTGCTCAACCGCGCGCTGCGCGGCACCTATCCCCCGGGGTCCACCTACAAGCCTTACATGGCCCTGGTCGGTCTGGCGACCGGCAAGCGCACACCGCAGCAGACCATCTTCGATCCCGGCTACTTCAACTTCGGCAACCACCGCTTCCGCGACGACAAGGAAGGTGGCCACGGCAGCGTGGACATGTACAAGTCCATTGTCCAGAGCTGCGACACCTACTACTACATGCTGGCCAACGATCTGGGCGTCGACACGATGGCCCAGCACCTGGAGCCGTTCGGCTTCGGCCAGATCACCGGCATCGACCTCGAAGGCGAGATGCGCGGCGTCTTGCCGTCGACCGCGTGGAAGGCGCGCTCATACCGGAAGCCGGAGCAGCAGCGTTGGTACGCCGGCGAGACGATTTCGCTCGGCATCGGCCAGGGCTACAACAGCTTCACGATCCTGCAGATGGCGCAGGCGATCACCACGCTGGCCGGTGGCGGCGAGCGGCACCGGCCGCACCTCGTGCGCGAGGTGGTCGACGTGGTGTCGGGCAACAAGACCGAGATCGCGGCCGAGAAGGTCGAACCGGTGCCGATCAAACCCGAGCACATGGCCGTGATCCGGCATGCGCTGATCGGCGTTACCGTCGAAGGTACATCGGCGTCGTCATTTCGCGGTGCACCGTACCAGTCGGCGGGCAAGACGGGGACGGCCCAAGTCGTCGCGCTGAAGGAAAACGAGAAGTACAACGCGGCCAAGGTCGCCGAGCATTTGCGCGATCACGCGCTGTACATCGCGTTCGCGCCGGCCGACGCGCCGACGATCGCGCTGGCCATGGTGGTGGAGAACGGTGGCTTCGGCGCCCAGTCGGCGGCGCCGATCGCGCGTCGCGTGTTCGACTATGCGTTGCTCGGTCTGGTGCCCAGCGCCGAAGACATCGCGCTGACGCAGCAGGGCAAGTCGGCGGCACCCGTGGGCAAACAGCGCCCGGCCGACGAGTACCCGCTGCCCGGCGCGGCCAGCGTCGCATCGGTGGGAGAACAGCGCGTCGCCAAGGAGGGCTCGCGGTGAGCGCGGTCTTCGAGCAGCCGACCCTCTGGCAGCGCGTGCGGCCGATGTTCGGCGGCTTCGACGCGACGCTCGGGCTGGTCGCCCTGCTGCTGGCAGTGACCGGCCTGACCACGATGTACTCGGCCGGCTTCGACTTCGGCGGCCGGTTTGCAGACCACGCCCGCAACATGGCGCTGGCGTTGGTGATCATGTTCGTCGTCGCGCAGATCCCGCCGCAGAAACTGATGGGGCTGGCGGTGCCGCTGTACGTGGTGGGTGTGGCACTGCTGGTGGCCACGGCGCTGTTCGGCATCACCAAGAAGGGTGCCACGCGCTGGCTCAACGTGGGCGTGGTGATCCAGCCGAGCGAGATTCTGAAGATCGCGATGCCGATGATGCTGGCCTGGTGGTTCCAGAAGCGCGAGGGCCGCCTGCACGCGCTCGATTTCGTGATTGCCGCGCTGCTGTTGCTTGCGCCGGTGGGGTTGGTGGTCAAGCAACCGGACCTCGGCACGGCGATCCTGGTCCTGTCGGCCGGCCTGTACGTGATGTTCTTCGCCGGCCTCTCGTGGAAGCTGATCATCCCGGTGCTGGTGCTCGGCGCGGCCGGAGTGATCGCCGTGGTGGTGAGCCAGGATCGCTTGTGCGACCCCGATTTCACCTGGCCCATGCTGCGCGAGTACCAGAAGCACCGCGTGTGCACGCTGCTCGACCCGACCACCGACCCGCTGGGCAAGGGCTTTCACATCATCCAGGGCATGATCGCCATCGGCTCGGGAGGCGTCACCGGCAAGGGCTTCATGAAAGGCACCCAGACGCACCTGGAGTTCATTCCCGAGCGCACCACCGACTTCGTGTTTGCCGCCTTCGGCGAGGAGTTCGGGCTGATCGGTGCGGTGGGCCTGCTGATCGGCTTCACACTATTGATCCTGCGTGGATTGATGATCGCCGGCGAGGCGCCCACGGTGTTCTCGCGGCTGCTCGCGGGCGCCATCACGCTGAGCTTCTTCACCTATGCCTTCGTCAACATGGGCATGGTCAGCGGCATCCTGCCCGTGGTGGGCATCCCGCTGCCGTTCATCAGCTATGGCGGCACCGCGATGGTCACGCTCGGCCTGGGGCTCGGGCTGCTGATGTCGATCGCGCGCAGTCGCCCGCTGATGCGAAGCTGATGGGCGCATCCGCCGCCGGTGCGATGCCGATCGGTGTGGTCGGCGTCGGCAACATGGGCTTGGCGATGGTGCTGCGCCTGATCGATCGTGGCCACCGTGTCGTCGCGCGCGACATCCGGCCTTCGGCCGAGGCCGACGCGGTAGCGGCCGGCGCATCGACCGCGGCCGATTGCGCGGCGTTGGCTCGGCGCTGCGGCCTGCTGATCGTCGCGGTGGTCGACGCGGCGCAGTGCGAGACCGTGCTGTTCGGAGACGGCGGTGCGCACGCCGGCTTGCATGACGCGTCGACGGCGATGATCTGCTCGACGATCGCGCCGCACGACGTGGAGACGTTTGCGGCACGCCTCGGCGAACGGAAGGCGGCGTGCATCGACGCGCCGATGTCCGGTGGCCCGGCGCGTGCGCGCGACGGCACGATGAGCCTGATGGTGGCCTGCGAGGACGCGGTCTTTGCGAGCCACGAGGCGGTGCTGCGCGACCTGTCGTCGCGGCTGGTGCGACTGGGCGAGCGCGTTGGCGACGGCGCGCGCACCAAACTGGTCAACAACCTGCTGGCGGGAGTCAACCTGGCGGCTGCGGCCGAGGCGCTGGCGCTGGCCGAGCGGCTCGGCCTGGACCCGCGACGGACGCTGCAGGTGTTCGAGCAGTCCAGTGCGCAGAGCTGGATCGGCAGCGACCGGCTCGGGCGCGCGCTGGCCGGCGACTTCGAGCCGCGTGCCCACACCAGTCTGCTCGCGAAGGACACCACGTTGGCGCTCGCGATGGCGCGTGAGGCTGGCGTGCAGCCGCCACTCGGCGCGACGGCGCAGGCGCTGTTCGTGCGGGCGTGCGACCAAGGCCTCGCGTCGCTCGACGACGCCAGTCTGCTGACGCTGATGCGCGGGCTGCTCGCGGCCGGCCGCTGAACACGGCGCTCAGGCGCTGGGACCGGTGCCGGCCAGAGCGAAGCGCAGCGTGAACAGCGCGCCGGGCCCCTGCCCAGCCGTCGCGCGCGGCCGCGCCTCTCCGACCGTGACCGAGGTCTCATGTCGGGTGGCGATCTCCCTGACGATCGCCAGCCCGAGGCCGCTGCCGTCGGCCTCGCTGTCGATGGCCCGGTAGAACGGGCGAAACACCAGCTCCCGCTCGGCCTCGGCGATGCCAGGGCCGGAGTCCTCGACCTGCAGCACCACGACCTGGCCGAACGGATCGGAGGTCACGCGCACGGTGACCACGCCGCCGTCGGGCGTGTAGCGCAGCGCGTTGTCGACCAGGTTGCGGATCAGCTCGCGGATCAACAGCGGCTGGCCGAGGATGCGGGTGGCGCTGTCGTCGCCGTCGGGGCCCTCGTACCCGAGGTCGATGTGCTTGTCCATCGCGCGCGGCACGAAGTCGCGCACCACCTCACGCGCCAACCGAGCCAGCCGCACTTCCTGCAGACGGGAGGCCGACTCCTTGTCCTCGGCGCGTGCCATCGCCAGCAGCTGGTTCACCATGTGTGCGGCGCGCTGGCTGGAGTGGGCGATCTGCTGCAACGAGCGCTTCAGCGCGCGCGCGTCCTGCTGTCCGGCGTCGATCTCGCGCTGAGCCAGTTCGGCCTGCGTCCGCAGGCCGGCCAAAGGCGTCTTCAGCTGGTGCGCGGCGTCGGCTAGGAAGTGCTTCTGGGCGCCGATCGACTGGTCGAGACGCGCCAGCAGATCGTTGATGGCTCGCACCAACGGAGCCACCTCTTCCGGTGCATCGCGCTCGTCGATCGGGCTCAGGTCCTCGCTGCGGCGGCGCCGGATGCGCTGCTGCAACTCGTTGAGCGGCCGGATGCCGCGTGCCAGCGCCAGCCACACCAGCACCACCGCCAGCGGCAGGATCAC
>DATIFD010000575.1:0-8230 GCA_035455385.1 Burkholderiaceae bacterium | reverse complement strand
GGGCTTCCTTGTTGGCCATGGCTGGGTGCCGTCCTCGGAAGCCTCGTCAGTCGAATGCCTTGATCTTGGCGATCAGCTCGTCGGCCACCACCGGCTTGACCACGTAGTCGCGCGCGCCCTGGCGCATGCCCCAGACGCGGTCGGTCTCCTGGTTCTTGCTGGTGCACATGATCACCGGGACGTCGGCGTACGCCGGGTCGCGCGTGATCGCACGGGTGAGCTGGAATCCGTTCTGGCCCGGCATCACCACGTCCATCAGGATCAAGTCAGGCTTGTCTTCGGCCAGGCGGCGCATCGCCTCTTCGCCGTTCTCGGCGGTGCGGACCGCGTAGCCGCGCTTGGACAGCAAGTCCGACAGATGGTGCAACTCGGTCTTCGAGTCGTCCACCAACAGCACCTTCTTGATCGTCATCTCAGTCTCCTGCTCACCCGTCGTGCAGCCAGCGCTCCTCACGCGCTCTGCGCACCTTTCTCAGCGTAACGGCTGAATTGCTCTACGGCGCGTAGCAGTTGTTCCTTCGTGAAAGGTTTTGTCAGGTATTCCTCGGAACCGACCATGCGGCCACGCGCCTTGTCGAACAGCCCGTCCTTCGATGACAACATGATCACGGGCACATGAGCGAAGCGCGGATTGCGCTTGATGATCGCGCACGTCTGATAGCCATCCAGCCGCGGCATCAGGATGTCGCAGAAGATCAGCTGGGGATCGTGGTCGTTGACCTTGGCCAGCGCGTCGAAGCCGTCTTCGGCCAGCACGACCTCGTACCCGCCCTGGCGCAGAAAGATCTCGGCACTGCGCCGGATCGTGTTGCTGTCGTCGATGACCAGCACCTTGGCTGCAGAGGGAGCCCCCTCGGACACTGCGTTATGCACGAACTCTCCTTGGGTCGCTGTACATCAGGGGCGCGATGGTGTCGCAGCAGCGCCTAGACCTGCACCATCTCGAAGTCTTCCTTGCGCGCGCCGCACTCCGGGCACGTCCAGTTCATCGGCACGTCACTCCACTTCGTGCCAGGCGGCAGTCCGTGCTCCGGATCGCCGGCGGCCTCGTCGTAGATATAGCCGCAGATCAGGCACATCCAGGTGCGCGGTTCGCTCACGTCAACACGCATCGCTCACTACAATGACAAATCATTGTATCCACCCGTTTTGGCCAAAAGCCAAGGCTGCGTAGGCACCTACGCAACATTCTTCACAATCCCCTAGAGGTCGGTCTTCGCTGTGAAGACTGGCCCGAACGACGGACACTCCCGCTCATTCATGGCCTCCGATCTGCCCAAGGGCAGCACCCCGAGCGACGTCGACGACAGCGCAGCACAAGAGAGCAGCGCCCCGAGTTGCGTCATGACCTTCAATGCCGCCGACCCCAGCGGTGCCGGTGGCACCGCGGGCGATGTCGCGACGTTGGCGGCGATGGGTGCCCACGCCCTGCCGGTGACCACCGCCATCCTGATGCGCGACAGCGCCGAGGTGTTCGATCAGCATGCCATTGACGCCGAAGCCATCGCCGAGCAGGCGCGCACCGTGCTCGAGGACATCACGGTCGCCGGCTGGAAGGTCGGGTTCCTTGGCAGCGCCGAGGGCGTGAGCGCGGTCGCCGAGGTGCTGTCGGACTATCCCGACATCCCCCTGGTGTCATATCTGCCGAACCTTGGCTGGCTCGACGACGACATGGCATCGCAATACCTGGAATCCTTTCGCGAGCTCATCCTCCCGGCCACCGAGGTGCTGGTCGGCAACCACAAGACGCTGACCGACTTCCTGCTGCCCGACTGGGAGTCGGACCGTCCGGCGTCGCCACGCGAGCTGGCGGTGGCAGCGGGCGAGCACGGCACGCGCTTCGTGCTGGTCACCGGCATCATGCTGCCGGCCAAGGGCAGCGAGCAGTTCATCGACAACGTGCTGGCGTCGCCCCAAGGGGCGCTGACGGGTGAGAAGTTCGAGATGTTCGACACCGCCTTCGTCGGAGCCGGCGATACGCTGTCGGCCGCGTTGGCCGCGTTGCTGGCCGCTGGCAACGAGCTTCAAGCGGCCGTCGGCGAGGCGCTCGCGTTCATGGACCAGAGCCTCGATGCCGGCTTCCGCCCCGGCATGGGCAGCGTGATCCCCGACCGCTTCTTCTGGGCACTGCCGTCGGCGCAAGAGCAGGCCGGCGAGCCTGCCGATGCGCCAGCCGCCGATGCGAACCCGGAGCCGCCCGAAGGCAAGGGCAAGCCGGCGCAGCGTCGCGTTCACTGACGACGGCCCGCCGATGGCTGACCGCAACCACGCGCTGTTCGAACGTGCCCAGCGCGTGATCCCGGGCGGGGTCAATTCGCCCGTGCGAGCGTTCCGCGCAGTGGGCGGAACGCCGCGCTTCATCACGCACGCCCAAGGGGCTTACCTATGGGATGCAGAGGAGCGGCGCTACATCGACTACGTCGGCTCCTGGGGGCCGATGATCCTCGGCCACGGCCACCCGGCCGTGCTGGAGGCGGTGCAGCGCGCCGCCGCGCGCGGCCTCAGTTTCGGCGCACCCACCGAGGCGGAGATCGAGCTGGCCGAGGCGATCATCGCGCAGGTGCCGAGCGTCGAGCAGGTGCGCCTTGTATCCAGC
This sequence comes from Burkholderiaceae bacterium, assembly GCA_035455385.1. Lineage (GTDB taxonomy): Bacteria > Pseudomonadota > Gammaproteobacteria > Burkholderiales > Burkholderiaceae_C > JAEUPI01. The sequence continues at coordinate 5,634 of DATIFD010000575.1, read as the reverse complement.
GGCACCGAAGCGGCGATGAGCGCGATCCGGCTGGCGCGCGGCGCCACCGGTCGCGCCAAGCTGATCAAGTTCGAAGGCTGCTACCACGGCCACGCCGACGCGCTGCTGGTGAAGGCCGGGTCCGGGTTGGCAACCTTCGGCCACCCGACGAGCGCGGGCGTGCCCGCAGAGGTGGTGCAGCACACGCTCGTCCTCGAATACAACAACCTCGAGCAGGTCGAGGCCGCATTCGCGCAGCACGGGGGCGAGCTCGCGTGCGTGATGATCGAGCCGATCGCCGGCAACATGAATTTCGTGCGCGCGCAGGTGCCATTCATGCGGCGCCTGCGCGAGCTGTGCACCCAGCATGGCGCATTGCTGGTGTTTGACGAGGTGATGACCGGTTTCCGGGTCGCGCTCGGCGGTGCGCAAAGCCTCTACGCACGAACGATCCCCGGCTTCAGGCCCGACATCAGCGTGTTCGGCAAGGTCATCGGCGGCGGCATGCCGTTGGCCGCCTTCGGCACCACGCGCGACATCATGTCGCAGCTGGCGCCGCTCGGCCCGGTGTACCAGGCCGGCACGCTGAGCGGCAACCCGGTGGCCACCGCTTGCGGGCTGGCGACGCTGCGCGAGATTGCCAAGCCCGGCTTCTTCGAGGCGCTGGCGGCCAGGACGCGGCAGCTTGTCGACGCGCTGAGCGCCGCGGCGCGCGAGCGCAACATACCGTTCAGTGCCGACTGCGAGGGCGGCATGTTCGGCTTCTTCTTCGCCGCGGCGCTGCCGCAGCACTACGGCGCGGTGATGGCCAGCGACAAGGATCGCTTCAACCGCTTCTTCCATGCGATGCTGGCGCGCGGCGTCTACCTGGCCCCGGCGTTGTACGAGGCGGGCTTCGTCAGCGCAGCACACCGCGACGACGACATCGCCGCCACCGCGGCCGCGGCACGCGAGGCGCTCGCCACATAGGGCGCGGACTCGGCGTCGGTCACGCCGCGACGAGCTCAAAACGCAGGCCCTGCCGGCCACCCAAAGGTATTCGGCACGCAGCACGGCGTCGCCCTGCTCGGCTTCGTGGGTGTAGCCGGGCGGGGCGATTCCGGTGCCTGGTTCCATCCGATGTGCACCGCGTCGCATGGTCGACCACGCGAGTCACCGCGCGGCGTGCCGTCCCTAGAATGCCTGCCATGCACATCCACATCCTCGGCATCTGCGGCACGTTCATGGGTGGACTTGCCGCGATCGCGCGCGAGGCCGGGCATCGCGTGACCGGCTGCGACGCCAACGTCTACCCGCCGATGAGCGATCAGTTGCGCGCGCTCGGCATCGAGCTGCTCGAGGGCTATGGCGCCGACCAGCTGGCGCTCAAGCCCGACCTGTTCGTGGTCGGCAACGTCGTGACCCGCGGCAACCCGCTGATCGAGACGATCCTCGACGCCGGGCTGCCTTACACGAGCGGTCCGCAGTGGCTGGCCGAGCACGTGCTGCAGGGGCGCCACGTATTGGCCGTGGCCGGCACCCATGGCAAGACCACCACCACCTCGATGCTGGCGTGGATCCTCGAGTGCGCCGACCTGAAGCCCGGTTTCTTGGTCGGCGGAGTCCCGCAGAACTTCGGCATCTCGGCGCGCGCCGGTCAGGGCCGCTGCTTCGTGATCGAAGCCGACGAGTACGACACCGCGTTCTTCGACAAGCGCAGCAAGTTCGTGCACTACCGGCCACGCACGGCGGTGCTGAACAACTTGGAGTTCGACCACGCCGACATCTTTGCCGATCTGGCTGCCATCGAGACGCAGTTCCACCACCTGGTGCGCACCGTACCCGCAACAGGCCGGCTGATCGTCAACGCGCGCGAAGCGTCGCTGGCGCGCGTGCTCGAGCGCGGCTGCTGGAGCGAGGTGCAGCGCTTCGGTGCCCGCAAGGAGGAGCCCGGAACCTTGCGCGCGCGCGGCGAGCCCAACGCTTTCGACGTGTTGCGCGGCAGCCTGAAGATCGCCCGCGTCGAGTGGTCGCTGCTGGGCGAGCACAACCAGCTCAATGCGCTGGCCGCACTGGCGGCGGCCGAGCACGTGGGCGTCGACCCCGAGGCCAGCGCGGCCGCGCTGGCGCGCTTCGAGAACGTGCGGCGCCGGCTCGAGCTGCGCGGCGAAGCCGCCGGCGTCAAGGTGTACGACGACTTCGCGCATCACCCGACAGCGATGCACACCACCATCGCCGGCCTGCGGCGCAAGATCGACCACGACGTCACCTCGCCCGGTGCCCAGCCACAGCGCATCCTCGCGGTCTTCGAGCCACGCTCCAACACGATGAAGCTGGGCACGATGAACGCGCACCTGCCGTGGGCCCTGGAAGAGGCCGACCTGGCGTTCTGCCTGCAAGGCGACTACGGCTGGGATGCCGCGGCCGCGCTGGCGCCGATGGGGCCGCAGGCGGTGGTGGCCGGCAGCGTCGACAAGCTGGTGGAGCTGGTGGTGCGTGCGGCACGTCCGGGCGACCACGTGCTGGTGATGAGCAACGGCGGCTTCGGCGGCATCCACGGCAAGTTGCTCGCCGCGCTGCGGGCTCGCGAGTGACCGGGTACCGGCTCCTTGGTGACCAGTCACATCCTGTACCTGCACGGCTTCCGGTCCTCGCCGCAGTCGTTCAAGGCGCGCATGCTGCGCGAGTGGCTGCAACAGCACACGCCGCAGGTGGTCTGGTGGTGCCCGCAACTGCCGCCGTCACCGCGCGAAGCCTGGGAGCTGATGCGGGCCGGCACGGCCGACTGGCCGGTGCACTCGATGGCGGTGCTCGGCAGTTCGCTGGGGGGCTTCTATGCCACCGCCTTCGCCGAGCACCGGGGCTGCCGCGCGGTGGTGCTGAACCCTGCGGTCGAGCCGGCCCGTGACCTGGTGCGCTACGTCGGCGAGCAGACCGCCTATCACGACCCGGCAGAGCGCTTCGATTTCAAGGCCGGCTACATCGACGAGCTGCGGGCGATCGCGCCGGCGCGGCTGACACATCCCGAACGCTACGCGGCGGTGATCGCCAAAGGCGACGAGCTGCTCGACTGGCGCGAAATGAGCGCGCGCTACGCCGGTGCGACCATCCGGCTGCTCGAGGCCGGCGATCACGCGCTGTCGGATTTCGAGCAGCACCTGCCTTTCGTGCTCGGCTTTCTCGGCCTGTGGCCGGCTCCGCACTGAGCGCGGCCTCATGCGGCGCCAGCCCGGCCAGACGATTGGTTACGGACTGGGGCGGCCTTTCGTTTCCGCCCGCGAAGGCGCGCGGATCGTCGATGGGACAATCCGCGCCGTGAGTTATGCCTTGTTCGATGACGGGGGCAAGTTCCTGGCCGGCCGGGTGATGTCGCACACCGACGCGTCCCTGCAGGTGGAGCTCGATTCAGGGCGCCGCGTCAAGGTCAAGTCGGCGCACGTGCTGCTGCACTTCGAGGCCCCGGAACCCGCTCGGCTGCTCGAACAGGCGCGCGCGCTCGCCGCCGAGGTCGACCCCGAGCTGGCATGGGAGTTTGCGCCCGAGCGCGACTTCGGATTCGCTGACCTGGCGCGCGAGTACTTCGACCCCAAGCCGGGCGCCGTGCAACAGGCGGCGATGTTGCTCGGCCTGTTCGAGGCGCCCCACTACTTTCGCCGCGTCGGCAAGGGCGTGTTCCACAAGGCCAGTCGCGAGACGGTGCAGGCGGCGCTGGCCGCGATCGAACGCAAGAAGGCGCAGGCGGCGCAGGTCGACGCCTGGGCTGCCGAGCTGATCGATGGCCGCTGCGCAGAGCCGATCCGCGCCCAGCTGTACCGCATTCTCTTCAAGCCCGACAAGAACTCCACCGAGTACAAGGCGGTGGTCGAGGCCGCGCGGCGAGCGCAGCGCTCGCCGCTGGATCTGCTGCGCGCCGCCGGCGCGATCGAATCGCCTTATCAGTTCCACTGGCGGCGCTTTCTGTACGAGCAGTTTCCGCACGGCACCGGCTTCGCGGAGGCGGCGCCGCCCGAAGCCGTCGGCGAACTGCCGCCGGCCGATGTGCAGGCGTTCTCGATCGACGACAGCGCCACCACCGAGATCGACGATGCGCTGTCGGTGCGCGGCCTCGGCAGCGGCAGCGTGACGCTGGGCATTCACATCGCCGCGCCGGCGCTGGCGATCGCGCCGGACTCGGCGCTCGATCGCATCGCGCGCCAGCGGCTCTCGACCGTCTACATGCCGGGCCACAAGATCACGATGCTGCCCGACGCGGTGGTGCAGCGCTTTACGCTCAGCGAGGGCTGCGAGGCGCCCGCCCTCAGCTTGTACGTTCAGGTCGGCGAGTCCAGCCTCGATCTCGGCTCGTTCGAGACCCGCATCGAACGCCTGCACGTCAGCGACAACCTGCGGCACGATCGGCTCGACCAGGTGATCACCGAGGCGTCGCTGCGCGGCGAGCAACCCGCCGATTACCGCCACGCGGCAGAGCTGGCGTTCCTGTTCCGGCTGGCACAGCGGCTGAAGGCCCAGCGCGAACAGGTCCGGGGCAAGCCCGAGACCTTCAATCGCCCGGACTACAACTTTCGGCTCGAAGGCCACGCGGGCGGCGAGCCCGACGGCAGCGAAACGGTGCAGATCACGCCGCGCATGCGCGGTGCACCGCTCGATCTGATCGTCTCCGAGTTGATGATCCTGGCCAACAGCCACTGGGGCGGCTGGCTCGCCGCGCACAACGTGCCGGCCATCTACCGCAGCCAGGCCAGTCTCGCACCTGGCGTGAAAGTTCGCATGGGCACCAAGCCGGCACCGCATGCGGGCATCGGGGTCAGCCAGTACAGTTGGGCGACTTCTCCGCTGCGACGCTACGTGGACCTGGTCAACCAATGGCAGATCGTCGCCTGCGTTCGCCATGGCCGCACCGCTGCGCTCGCCGCCCCGTTCAAGCCGCGTGATGCCAGCCTGTTCTCGATCATCTCGTCGTTCGACGCGACGTACGGCGCGTACAACGACTTCCAGCAGGCGATCGAACGCTACTGGGCGCTGCGCTGGCTGCAGCAGCACGACGTGCGCGAGCTCGACGCCACGACGATGAGGGACGGGCTGGTGCGCGCGGAGACGTTGCCGCTGGTGTTCCGCTGCGTCGGCACCGAGTCGCTGCCGCGCGGCACGCGGGTGCGCGCGGCGCTGCAGTCGCTCGATGCGCTGACGCTCGAGGTGCATGCCGCGCTGGTGGCCCGCCTGACAGGCGGCGGCCAAGCCGCCGCGGACGCATCCGACGAAGACGAGGCCGTCCAGCCCGTGGCGCTGCAGTTGGCGATCGACGTCGACGACAACGTCGAGTCGCCGACCGCGCCCGACACCGTGGCGCCTTGAGCCATGGCGCTGAAGCAACTGAACACGCTGCACTGGGCACTGATCGTCTCGATCGGCGCCCATGCCGGATTGCTCGCCTTCCGCATCGCCGACCCGGCCCGGTTCGACCGCGCGTTCCGCGACACGCCGCTGGAGGTGGTCCTCGTCAACGCGCGTTCGCTCGAGGCGCCGACCAAGGCGCAGGCGATCGCACAGGCCAACCTGGCCGGCGGCGGCGAGGCCGAGAAGGGCCGTGCCACCTCGCCGCTGCCGCCTTCGCCCATGATCGAACTGGGCGACAGCGTCGAGGAGTCGCACCGCCAGATCGAGGAGCTGGAAGAAGAG
>DATIFD010000574.1:0-4355 GCA_035455385.1 Burkholderiaceae bacterium | reverse complement strand
GATGCCGTACGGCGCACTCAAGCGCCTGGAGATCGCGCGCGCGCTGGCGGCCGAGCCGCGGCTGCTGCTGCTCGACGAGCCGGCTGCCGGCCTGAACGCCACCGAGGCGCGCGACATCGACGCGCTGATCAAGCAGCTGGCCGCCGAGGGCACGACGGTGGTGCTGGTCGAGCACAACATGAAGCTGGTGATGGGCGTGTCCGATCACGTGCTGGTGCTCGACCAGGGCCGCAAGCTGGCCGAGGGCACGCCGCAGCAGATCCGCGACAACGCGGCCGTCGTCGAAGCCTACCTCGGCGTGGTCGACGCCATCGGCGAGGTTGCCCATGCTTGAGGTGCGCTCGCTTGGCGCCCGCTACGGCCGCATCCCGGCGCTGGCCGGCGTCGACTTGCACGTCGGCGCCGGCGAGCTGGTGGCGCTGGTCGGTGCCAATGGCGCGGGCAAGACGACACTGCTGCGCACGATTTCGGGCGTGCAGAGCGCCAGCGCCGGCGCGATCGGCTTCGAGGGCCAGGAGATCACCACGGCATCGGCGCGGCGCCGCGTGCAGCTCGGCATCGTGCAGGTGCCCGAGGGGCGCCAGGTGTTCGAGCCGTTGAGCGTGCACGACAACCTGAGGTTGGGGGCGTTCGCGCGCGGCGCGCCGGAGGCCACCGACACCGTGTTCGCGCTGTTCCCGGCGCTGCGCGAGAAGCGCCAGCACGCCGCCGGCTCGCTGTCGGGCGGCCAGCAGCAGATGCTGGCGATCGGCCGTGCGCTGATGGCGCAGCCGCGCCTGCTGCTGCTCGACGAGCCGAGCATGGGCCTGGCGCCGCGGCTGGTGGCCGAGATCTTTGCGCACATCGCAGCGCTGAAGGCCCTCGGCACGACGGTGCTGCTGGTCGACCAGAACGCGCGCGCCGCGCTTGGCGTGGCCGACCGCGGCTACGTGATGGAGGCCGGCCGCATCGTGCTCGAAGGCACGGCGGCCGACCTGCTGCAAAACCCCAAGGTCCAGCAGGCGTACATGGGCCTGTGACGTCAGAGATTCAGAAGGAACCACGATGAAACCCACCTTGACGACCGGCCTCGCCAGCACCGCGAAGCTCACGGTCGACCGCGAGCGCACGATCGATTTCATGGGCGACGCGGCGCGCGTCTACGCCACGCCGATGCTGGTGCGCGACATCGAGGTGGCGTGCCGCAACCTGCTGCTGCCGCACCTCGACGCCGGCGAGGATTCGGTGGGCACGCGCGTCGAGATCGACCACATCGGCGCCACGCTGCTGGGCATGCCGGTGGAGATCACCGTGCGCCTGGCCGAGCTGAACGGCCGCTCGGCGGTGTTCGAGGTCGAGGGCCGCGATGCGGTCGAGCCGATCGTGCGCGGCCGCCATTCGCGGTTCATCGTCGATGTGGCCAAGACCGCGCAGCGTCTGGCGGCCAAGGCGCAGAAGGCGAAGGGCTGACGCGATGACCGCAACGCCCGCCGCAAGCACCGGCACTCGCCGTGTGCCGACGTACTGCTACCAGTGCGTGGCGGGCCCCGACCTGCTGACGGTGAAGGTGGAGGACGGCGTGGCCACCGAGGTCGAGCCCAACTTCTGCGCCGCAGCCGTGCACCCGGGTGGCGGCAAGGTCTGCGTCAAGGCGTTCGGTCTGATCCAGAAGACCTACAACCCGCACCGGGTGCTGACGCCGATGAGGCGCACCAACCCGAAGAAGGGGCGCCACGAAGACCCGGGCTTCGTGCCGATCAGCTGGGACGAGGCGTTCGACCTGATCGCCGCAAGGCTCAACGCGATCCGCGCCAAGGGCCTGCTCGACGAATCGGGCTACCCGCGGCTGGCGGCCAGCTTCGGCGGAGGCGGCACGCCGCAGTCGTACATGGGCACGTTCCCGGCGTTCCTGTCGGCGTGGGGGCCGGTGGACATGGGCTTCGGCTCGGGGCAGGGCGTCAAGTGCGACCACTCCGAGCATCTGTACGGCGAGTTCTGGCATCGCGCGTTCATCGTCGCGGCCGATACGCCGACGACGCGCTACCTGATCTCGTGCGGCTCCAACATCGAGGCCTCCGGCGGCGTGGTCGGCGTGTGGCGACATGCGAACGCGCGCGTGCGCGGCATGAAGCGCGTGCAGGTCGAGCCGCACCTGTCGGTGACCGGCGCGTGCTCTGCGCAGTGGGTGCCGATCAAGCCGAAGACCGACCCGGCGTTCCTGTTCGCGCTGATCCACGTGATGCTGCACGAAATGCCGCGCGAGCGGCTCGACCTGCCGTATCTGATGCAACGCACGGCGTCGGCCTACCTGGTCGGCCCGCACGGCACCTACCTGCGCGACCGCGCCACTCGCAAGCCGCTGGTGTGGGACACGCGCAGCGGCCGCGCGGTGCCGCACGACACGCCGGGCATCGCCGAGCGGCTCGAGGGCCGCGTCGAGGTCGATGCAGTCGAGATCGGCGCCGACGGCGAGGTATTGGCCGAGGGCCTGCTCGAAGGCGTCACCGGCTTCGACAAGCTCGTCGAGCACATGCGCGCCTACACGCCCGAGTGGGCGCAGGGCGTGTGCGACGTGCCGGCGCAGACGATGCGGCAGATCGCGCACGACTTCGTCGCGCACGCCTGCGTCGGCCAGACCATCGACATCGAAGGCCGCACGCTGCCGTACCGCCCGGTGGCGGTGACGCTGGGCAAGACGGTCAACAACGGCTGGGGCGGCTACGAGTGCTGCTGGGCGCGCACGCTGCTGGCCTGCCTCGTCGGCGCGCTCGAAGTGCCCGGCGGCACGCTGGGCACCACGGTGCGGCTGGTGCGGCCGATGTCGCAGCGGCTCGACAGCGCCAAGCCCGGCCCCGACGGCTTCATGGCCTACCCGATGAACCCGACCGACAAGTCGGGCTGGTCGCCGCGGCCGAACATCCGCAACGCCTACCGCACGATGGTGCCGCTGGTGGGCAACGGCGCGTGGAGCCAGGCGCTCGGGCCGACGCACTTCTCGTGGATGTTCCTCGACGGCACGCCCAAGGGCCTGCCGCCGGTGACGCTGCCCGACGTCTGGTTCGTCTACCGCACCAACCCGGCGATCTCGTTCTGGGACACGCCGGCGCTGGGCGACAAGATCGCGCGCTTCCCGTTCGTCGTGGCGATGGCCTACACGCGCGACGAGACCAACCACTACGCCGACATCCTGCTGCCCGACGCCACCGACCTCGAGGGGCTGCAGCTGATCCGCATCGGCGGCACCAAGTACGTCGAGCAGTTCTGGGATCACGAGGGCTTCGCGCTGCGCCAGCCGGTGGTGCCGATGCGCGGCCAGGCGCGCGACTTCACCGACATCGCCACCGAGCTGGCGCGGCGCTGCGGCGTGCTCGACAAGTACAACGGTGCGATCAACCGCGGCGCCGGCGGCGTCGCGCTGCAGGGTGAGCACGGCGACTTCTCACTCGACGTCAACCGCGCGCACACGCGCGACGAGATCTGGGACGCGGTGTGCCGCGCCGCCAGCGCCGAGCTGACCGATGGCGCACACGTGCACGGGCTCGACTGGTGGAAGGAGCACGGGCTCGCGACGAAGCCGTTCTCCCGGCTCGACTGGTACCTCTATCCGACGATGGTCGAGCGCGGCCTGCGCTTCGAGATGCCGTACCAGGAGCGGCTGCAGCGCGTCGGCGCCGAGCTGCAGCGCCGTCTGCACGAGCACGACATGCACTGGTGGGACCGCCAGATGGCCGAGTACCAGGCGCTGCCGGCGTGGAAGGATTTTCCGGCGCTGTGGGAGGGCATCGTCACGGCCAGCGGCGCGCGCGGCGAAGACTATCCGTTCTGGCTGCTCACCGCGCGCAGCATGCAGTACGCATGGGGAGGCAACGCGGGCGTGCAGATCATCCGCGAGGTGGCCGAGAACGTGGCCGGCCACCGCGGCGTCGTGATCAACCCACGCGCCGCCGAGGCGCTGGGCATCGACGACGGCGACGAGATCGAGATCGCCACGCCCAAGCGCAGCGTTCGCGGCCGCGCCGTGCTGCGCCAGGGCATCCGGCCCGACACGCTGCTGCTGATCGGCCAGTTCGACCACTGGGCCACCCCGCTGGCCAAGGACTTCGGCGTGCCTAGCCTGAACGCGCTGGCCTCGATGTCGATCGACCTCACCGACGCCACGGGGTCGAGTGCGGACATCGTGCGAGTGAAGGTGAGCAAGGCTGCGGAGGCTATGCAATGAATGCGGGTCCGGCGCGGCGCGGCGGGCGGTACCCGGTAGCGGCTCCTACTGTCGCGGTCGGCGCTGCGCGCCGACTTCGCTGCGATGCTCGCATCGCAAGGGCGGCTGCGATGCCGCTCGCAGCGGCGCTGAACGCGCCACTGCTTCATGGCTTCTC
>DATIFD010000573.1:0-3313 GCA_035455385.1 Burkholderiaceae bacterium | reverse complement strand
GCCAGCGTCGGCACGAAGAACGCCGCCAGCGTGTGCCACGGCAGCGTCGCCAGCGGCAGCCGCGCCGCGGTGCGGAACAGCAGCGCCGGCACGAAGATCATGAACGCCGCGTTGCCGAGCACGCGTGCGGTGTCGCCCTCGCCGAGCCATCGATGGCGCCCGGCCCACCAGCCGAGCGCGACGACGATGAACATCGCCAGCAGCTTGTACATCACGAGCCCCGACATGGCGCGGTTCCCAGCGCCCGGGGTCAGCGCTTGCGGGCAGCGGTCTTCTTGACGGGCGCCTTCCTGGCCGCGGTCTTCCGGGTCGCGCTCTTGCCTGACGGTGGCGCCTTTGCCGGCGCCTCGCCGGCCGCCTTCTTCACGGGCGACCTCTTCGCGGCTGCGGCCCCTTCGTCGTCCGATGCGGCGGCGCCTTTGGCCGGCGCCTTGCCGCCGCGCTGCGGGCGCGGTTCGAACTCGAACACCACCTTGCCCTGCTGCGGGTCGTAGCGCAGGTAGGCCTTGAACTTGCGCCGCGTGCGGTTGGAGACGAAGTTGTCCAGCAGATCCGTGCGCCCGCCGCTCAGCAGCTTGTGCATCTGCTCGTTCGACACCGGCTGCTGCAGGATGATCTTGCCGCTCTTGAAGTCGCAGGTCTGCTTGGGGCCGACTGCGTGCTCGCACACGTAGCTGGTGCCGTGCTCGTAGACGTGACCCTTGCACTTCGGGCACGGGCCGATCGAGGCCTGGCCGCCGAAGTCCACCGGCTCGCCGTCGGCTTGCGCGCGCCGCTCGTCCTCGCCGAAGTCGAACTCGAGCTTCCAGTTTTTGATCTCGTCGTCGTAGACCAGCTTCAGCTCGGCGCTGAACGGCCAGCCGGCCTTGGAGCGGAAGCCCTCGAGCGGACCGATCTTCTTGTCGCGCAGGAAGGCCTCGACCTCGGCGATCTCGAAGCTGCGGCCGCCCGGGATCTTGGTGATGCTGAATTCACAGCTCTCGCAGGCGAAGCGCCGGTAGTTCTCCTTCACGACGCCGCCGCAGTTGGGGCACGGCGTGGCCAGCGTGGCGTAGTCGCCGGGGATGGTGTCGCGGTCGTACTCCTTGGCCTTGCGCACGATGCGCTCGGCCATCGCGGCCACCTCTTTCATGAACGCGCTGCGCGGCAGGCGCCCGTGCTCCATCTCGAGCAGGCGGTACTCCCAGTCGCCGGTCAGCTCGGGCTTGGTCAGGTCCTCGACGTCGAGGCCGCGCAGCAGCGTCATCAGCTGGAACGCCTTGGCGGTTGGCACCAGCTCGCGGCCGTCGCGCAGCATGTACTTCTCGAAGATCAGTCCTTCGATGATCGCCGCCCGCGTGGCCGGCGTGCCGAGCCCCTTGTCGTGCATCGCCGCGCGCAGCTCGTCGTCCTCGATCAGCTTGCCGGCGCCTTCCATCGCCGACAGCAGCGTCGCCTCGGTGTAGCGCGGCGGTGGCTTGGTCTTCAGCGCAGCCACGTCGACCTCGACGTTGCGCACGCTCTCGCCGGGCTGCACCGGCACCAGGTTGGCGTCTTCGTCCTGTGCCTCCTTGCCGTACACCGCCTGCCAGCCGGGGTTGACCAGCACGCGGCCGTTGGTCTGGAACTTGTGGTCGCCCACCGAGGTGATGCGGGTGGTGACCAGGTATTCGGCCGGCGGGAAGAACACCGCGATGAAGCGCTTGACCACCAGGTCGTACAGTTTGGCCTCGGCCTCGCTCAGGTGCGTGGGCGTCTGCAGCGTCGGGATGATCGCGAAGTGGTCCGACACCTTGGCGTTGTCGAACACCCGCTTGCTCGGCTTCACGTAGTCGGCCTTCAACGCCTGCTTCGCGTGCTTGCCCAGCTCGCGCATCGGGCCGGGCAGGTCGGCGTCGGCCAGCACGGCCATCGTCTTCTTCACCGTGCTCAGGTAGTCCTCGGGCAGCGCGCGCGAATCCGTCCGCGGATAGGTCAGCGCCTTGTGCTTCTCGTACAGCGCCTGCGCCAGCGACAGCGTGGTCTTGGCCGAGAAGCCGAAGCGCCCGTTGGCCTCGCGCTGCAGCGTGGTCAGGTCGTACAGCAGCGGGCTGCTCTGCGTGCTGGGCTTGCTCTCCTCGCTGACCGTGCCGGTCTGGCCGCGCACCGCGTCGGCGATCGCCTGCGCGTCGCGCGCGTTCCACAGCCGGTCGGCGCGCGCCTCGGGATCGTCCTCGTTCTTCTTGAACTTCGGGTCGAACCACTTGCCTTCGTAGGTGCCAGCCTGCGCGAGAAAACTCGCCTTCACCTCCCAGTAGTCGCGCGGCACGTGCTTGCGGATCTTCTCCTCGCGCTCGACCACGATCGACAGCGTCGGCGTCTGCACGCGGCCCACCGTGGTGAGGAAGAAGCCGCCGTCGCGCGAGTTGAACGCCGTCATCGCGCGCGTGCCGTTGATGCCGACGAGCCAGTCGGCCTCGGAGCGGCTGCGCGCGGCATCGGCCAGGCCGTGCATCTGCGCATCGCTGCGCAGCGCCTCGAAGCCGTCGCGGATCGCCTGCGGCGTCATGCTCTGCAGCCACAGCCGCCGCACCGGCCTGTGGCCGGGCTTGCCACCCTCGGCGAACTGCACGATCAGGCGGAAGATCAGCTCGCCCTCGCGGCCGGCGTCGCAGGCGTTGATCAGCTCGGTCACGTCCTTGCGCTTGACCAGCTTGACCACCGCGTTCAGGCGCGACTTCGCCTTGTCGATCGGCGCCAGGTCGAAGTGCGGCGGCACAACCGGCAGATGGGCGAAGCTCCACTTGCCGCGCTTGACGTCGTAGGCCTCCGGCGCCTTGATCTCCACCAGGTGGCCCACCGCCGAGGTGACGATGTAGCGCTCGTTCTCGAAATGGTCGGCGTGCTTCTCGAACTTGCCGGCCACGGGGGTGAGCGCGCGCACGATGTCCTGCGCAACGCTCGGCTTCTCCGCAATGATCAGTGACTTGCTCATCTCGCTCGTTTTGCCTGGGACCCTGCGGCATGCCGGCCGACGTGGCCGTGCGCACCTACAATGCCGCGTTTCGCGCGCGCACGCACACGCACGCGCGCGCGCCTGAATTCAATGTACCCAATGACCACAAGCCGCAGCCGAGCTCCCGCCTCCCACCAACCCGCGCCGCCACGCCAGACACCCATCAACCAGCCCGCCGCAGGCCGCCGCATCCAGGTGCGTCGCTCGGGCGTGCACGGCCGCGGCGTCTATGCCATCCGCCCGATCGCCAAGGGCGAGGTGGTCATCGAATACAAGGGCCAGATGATCACCTGGAGGCAGGCCGAGAAGCGCCATCCGCACGACCCGAAGGACCCGGAC
>DATIFD010000572.1:0-2313 GCA_035455385.1 Burkholderiaceae bacterium | reverse complement strand
GGCGCCGAAGTGCTGATGCTCGCGCGCGCGATCCAGGAGAGCGTGTACGGCCGCTTCGGCATCCGGCTCGAGCCGGAACCGGTGGTGGTGTAGGGCAGCGAGCTTTCGCACAGAGGTCAAGCGGACGCCGCGGATCCGGCTTCGGCTGCAGCTCACATCGCTGGCACGATGTGAGCCTTCGCCGAAGCGCACGCGCTTTGCCGGGCCGCTGGTGTTGCCCCCTTGAGGGGCGAGACTGGACGAGAGCCGGCACCTGCGTGCCGGCGAACGCCTGTCGAGCCGGCCGGGCATGCAAGCCCGGCCGTGGAATGGCGGCCGCTAGGCCGCTCCGGGGGTGGTCAACAACTCGGGCTCGGTGGCGCACAGCGCGCGCGTGGCCACCAGCGTCTCGTCGAAGCGTTGCAGCGCCAGCGCCAGCTGGCCAGCGCTGCTGTCGGCGGCGCTCGCGCTGAGCCGGCCGGCGGCATCGGCCAGTGCGTGCAGACCGAGGTTCAGCGCCGCGCCCTTGAGGCCGTGCGAGACACGGCGCAGCTCTTCGGTGTCGGCCTCGCGCAGCGCGCGGCGCATGCGTTCGGTGGCGTCGCCGGCCTGCGTGAGCAGCGACTCGTACAGGCGCGCGGCGTCGGCGCGCGGCATCAACTCGACCAGCCGCGCCAGCACCTTGGGATCGAGCAGCGCCATCCCGGTGCTGCCGCTGTGCGCGCCCTGCGCGCCGCCGTCCGGCCGCGCGCTGCCGCTGCCGAACCGGCGCGTGAACAGCGCGTCGAGTTCGGGCATGCCGAGCGGCTTGACCAGCACGTCGTCCATGCCCGCGGCCAGGCAGCGCGTGCGCGTGTCGGCGTAGGCGTCCGCGGTCAACGCCACGATCGGCAGCGCGGCCACCGCGGCGTCGAGCCGGCGGATCGATTCGGTGGCCACGATGCCATCCATCACCGGCATGTGCACGTCCATCAGCACGATGTCGAAGGCGTGCTCCTGCACCGCCTGCAGCGCCTCGAGGCCGTTCTCGACGAAGTGGGCGGTGTGCCCCATGCGGTCGAGCAGGGCGGCGAGGAAGAGGCGGTTGACCGCGTTGTCCTCGGCCACCAGCACATGGCGCGCACGCGCCGCGTCGGGCGGCGTGCAGGTGGCCAGCGTGGATTCGTCGGGCACAGGCTCGGGCACCGCGTTCAGCGGCAGCGCGACGCGGAACACGCTGCCCTGACCCGGGGTGCTCTCGACGGTGATGTCGCCATCCATCAGCTTGGCCAGGCGGTGGGCGACCTCGAGCCCGAGCCCGCTGTCCTGACGCGGTGCGCGCGCCGGCCCCCGGCTGCGCTCGAACAGGCGCGCCACGGTGTCGGCGTTCATGCCGACGCCGGTGTCGCTGACGACGAACGTCAACCCAGGCTTGCCGCCACCGGCGGCCGGCACGACGCGGCACGCCAGCATCACGTTGCCCTGGTGCGTGAAGCGGATCGCGTTGGCCAGCAGGTTGGTCAGAACCTGGCGCACGCGTGCGCCGTCGAGCCGCACGAGCCGCGGCAGCGCGGGGTCGACCTGCAGGCGCAGCTGCAGGCCCTTCGCGGCGGCGGCCGCGCCCATCACGCGTTCGACGTCGCGCAGCAGCGTGTCGAGCTCGACGTCCCGCACGTCGATGCTCAACGTGCCCGCTTCGAGCTTGGACAGGTCGACGATGTCGTTGAGCAGCGACAGCAGGTGGTCGGCCGAATCGACGGCGGTGCGCAGCAGCTCCTGCTGGCGCGCGTCGAGCCTCGATTCGCGCAGCAACGCGAGCATGCCCAGCATGCCGTGGAACGGCGTGCGGATCGCATGGCTCATGTCCGTGAGGAATTCGCTCTTGGCCTGGCTGGCGCGCAGCGCCTGCTCGCGCGCGTCGTCCAGCCGGTTGGCCATCTCCTGCAGCGTGCGACGGCTGTCCTCGAGCTGGCGCATGCGCCGCAGCGCGAGGAAGCCGAACAGCACGATCAGCGCCGACAGGAACAGCGTCAGCGCCATGCCGATGCGGTTGTGCTGCGCGATCGCATCGCTGCGCGCGGCCACCTGCAGCGCGACGCGGTGCGCCCCGGCCAGCAGCATCTGGTGCACCGGGGCATCGAGTGCCTCGAGGTCGGCCAGCAGCGCCTTCAGCGACGCGGCGCTGAACGGCGCCTGCGCCGACTGCCCGAGGTAGAGGTCGCAGCGGTCGACGAAATCGCGGATCGCGCGCTGCGCGGTACCGTATTCGGGGCTGTCGGACAGCACGCGCTGCGCGCGATCGGTCTGCAGCAGGCTGATGCGGCTGATGAAGATGTCGTAGCGCAGCTGCAGCTG